>CAZXCJ010000001.1:0-60025 GCA_964639335.1 uncultured Gammaproteobacteria bacterium
ATATTCTAATAAATTTTATCAAATGTCCAAGTAGGACATTTCTATTTCACCTTTAAAAATTACTAAAAATATTTGACACCATAAACAATTAACCATATAATAATTACTACTATTTAAAATTCAATACTAAATTATGAACAAAAAAATATTAAAACAAATAGAAAAAACTTTATTAGAAAAAAAAGAGCAAACTAAAAAAGAATTGGACTCCTTTGCTGAAAAAAATGAAAAGGTAGAAAATGATTACAACGCCAAATTTCCTCAATACGGAGACCATGAAGATGAAAATGCTTCAGAGGTGGCTGATTTTGAAGGTGATTTGTATTTAGAAAAAACTTTAGAAAGGTCTTTAAAAAAAATTGATGAGGCCTTAAAAAAAATTAAGCAAGGAATCTACGGAAAATGCGAAAAATGCGGAAAACCAATACCTGAAAAAAGATGTCTAGCATTTCCTACGGCCTCAAAGTGCATGGATTGTAAAAAGAAATCTTTATAATGAAAAAAATTTATTACAAATTGATTATTATATTACCTTTATTTATTTTTTTCTTATTAGACAGAATAACAAAATATTTAGCCACAAATAAACTCCCCTCTTCCGGAGTTTATTTATTTAAATATATAAAATTAAAACTAGAAACAAATTTTGGAATTGCTTTTGGCATAAAAATACATCCAATTATTATAATTATTCTAGTATCTCTAATTATTCTCATACTTGTATATATATTTCTTAAAGGTTTAAAAAAGGGGAAATATTTAAATTCTTTTTTAATAGGTCTTATCATAGCCGGGGCTTTTAGTAATTTGTTTGATAGAATAATTAAAGGAGAGGTGATAGATTTTATTGAAATAGGGTTCTGGCCAAGCTTTAATTTGGCAGATCTTTATATTAGTTCAGCTATCTTACTATATATAATATTTAATTTTAAAAATAAAACCCCGAACCGAAATGGTTCAGGGTTTAAAATAATCTAACTGCTCTAATTATTCTGAATCTTCATTAAATAAACCTTTTTGCTGAGGACGGTTGTCGTCTTCATCTTTTTTATCCTTAATCTTTTTTTTGCCAGAAAAAAAAGTTGAAAATATCACAATTATTACCAGAATGATCAAAAGCCAAATACCTATATTTCTATTTTTCTCTTGCTTGGCTTGAATATCTAAATCTTCCATAATTTCTGCTTTTTCTTCTTCGCCCAAGGTGGCTGGTTGCAAATTCTCTGTTGTCTCATCTATTTGGGCTATTTCTTCATCTCCGTCAATATTCACTAAAATTCCCTCATCTTCACCTTCTACAACTTCTAAATTCTCGTTGCTAGAGCTTTCAAAAATAATAACTTCGCCTTCTGTGTCCTCTTCGCTAACGAAAACCTCTCCTTCTGCTTCTTCTGAAATAGCACTTATGTTTTGATCTTCTGAATCAGTTTCTGAATCAGTTTCTTCTGAATCTTGATCAACATCCACGACATTTTCATCTACGCTTTCCTCTGCAACTTCTAAAGATGAAGGGGTAGTTGGCAAATCTAAATTTTCTCTTACGGGGCTTTCAAGAGAAAATACAGCACCCCGAGAAACAAAACTTCTTTGCCATCTAGTTTCTGTCCAAGCAATAACCTTCCATTGATGTCGGCCCTGGCTTAACCCTTGATCCACTAAAAAATAAAAGTTGCCAGTAGGGCTATCGTCATCCTTAACTACAGTAGCTGGTCCATAATACTGATCATCAACATAAATGTCTATTTCCGTATTATTCCAGGTTAGACCAGTTAAATAAAATGGTTCATTAATATTATAAATTTCGCTATCTGGTTTAACTAGGGTTGGAATTGGGACATAACACTTACTTAATTTACATTCTTTTTCTAATTCAGCATTATGATCTATTTCTACTTCAGCTGCGCTTACATTTGCAAAGAACAGAAATGATAGCATTAAAAATGCTATCGTCAAAAATACTTTTTTTGTCATAGGCGAAATTACTTAATAATTAAATGTATTCTTAGCTTATTACTTTTATTTTTTTTGTCAACCCCGCACCTTTTCTCTAAAAATAATTACAAAACAATCAATTTTCTATTCTCTTAAAATATCTATATAGCCCCTATCTTAAATTAAAAAGGTGTCGGGGTCAATATTGACAGAATTTAAATTATTCACTATTCATTCTCACTCTTAATAGTAGGTTGTGGAGACTTGCCCGCCAATAAGCTAATTAAAAAATTTAATATCTGCTTTTTTGTTTTGAATATCTAAAACAATACTAATTATTTCTAATCTATATTCTTGATTAACTTTATTTTTTTCTATATATCTATTAATCGCTGCTTTCAAATGTTCTTTTTTATTTTCTGAAATAGCTTCTTCTGGATAGCCAAACTTTAAATTAGTTCTAGTTTTAACTTCTATAAATCTTAAAATATGATTTTTTTCAGCTAAAATATCAATTTCGCCTTCTCTAAAATAAATATTCTGGTCCAAAATTATATAATCCTTACCCTTAAGAAACTTAATGGCAATTTGCTGACCTAATTTACCTATTTTTTGATTATGGTTCATATAGTTAGAATTAAGGAGTAAATATTACGAATTACGAATAATAAAATTTTGAGCTCTTAATCAATCCAATTAACATTTTGTAAATGTTAATTGATTCTTCAAACATCCTTTTAAATTCATTATCCTTTAGATAATTGAGGTCTTTAGAAATTAAAATTTGACTTTGTAATTCGGAAACTGATCCTAGACTATTATAATAAAAATTAACCTTTTCTTTATAAAATTTTCTATTAAATCCCTCTGCGATATTTGAAACTACAGAAATAGAACATCTTCTCATTTGGCTTATTAGGTCAAAAACTTCTTCTTTGGGAAAATTTTTAAAGCTAATCTATGAGATTGCTGCCAAACCCCTAAATCTCTAAAACTTTTTATCTTATTATTTCCATACATATTTTTTTCCTTTTCTTAATTCTTATTTAAAAAAACAAAAAACCGCTTATTGCGACCCCTTTAGTTATCAAATTGTTATACTTGTCCCTACTCCTTACTCCCCCCCCTGCCTTGCCGTAGTTCCCCGCTTTTTTAGAAAAGTGGGTGAACGTAGGCAGGTTGTTCCTTACTTCAAATACTTCTCATATTCTTTTCTTTTCTTATCTTCAGCTCTTAATTGCGGAACTCTATTCAAATAATATTGTATAATGGTAATCAGCCAAATTAATAAAAAGCCCCACCACAATATCAAAACAAATCTAATTTGAAAATAGGGAACTCTAAATTTTCTGAAAAGTATAAGAAATAAACTAAGCAAACCCCCAATAAACAAAAAATTGGTTAATTTAGTATATAAAACTTTTTGATATTTATCTTTGGCCTTTTTGGAAAAAAAATACTTTAAAAAAATAGCCATTAAAATAAATGCTAGGGAAATCGCCAAAATAATAAAAAAAGTTCCTGGCTTAATGGCCGGGGGATAAGCGTCAAAAAGATATTGAAAACTTATAATAGACATTCTACTTCTTAAAAATTAAACCAAAATGATATTGTCCTGCCTCAAATTCTTCCTCCAATTTTAAACCAAATACTTCACACAATTCTTTTATTTTTTCTGGATTAACCCTTTTCTTAATGTCTGGTCCCAAAGGTGCGCCAATATTTTTCCAATCAATAATTAAAAGCTTGCCACCAACTTTAATTAATCTGATAGCTTCTTTAATCATTTCAGCCATATTAGCAGATTGAAAAAGGACATTATTCAAGATTCCTAAATTTAAAGAGCTTTCGGAAATTTTAGTAACTCCATAGATTTCTAAATTACTCCAAATTGTGCGGACATTACTAAGGCCCTGATTTTTAGCATGACTTTCAGCTGAAGATAAAACTTGTTTTTGAACATCAACAGCATAAACCAAGCCCTTGTCTCCAACTATTCTAGCAGCTTGAAAAGTAAAGTAGGCCTTGGGTCCACAACCTAAATCAGCCACCCTATCTCCGTAGCCTAAACCAATGTGTTTTTCTAAAATTTGTTTAGGATCCAAAAGTTGATTACCTCCAGCCTGTTTCTTAAACATATATTTTTGTACATACTTATTGTATAATAAATTACAACAGTAAAATTATTATATAATAAGTCCATCTAATTAAATTATAAGATATTTAATAAAAAATCAAGTATATTTTAATTATATTACCTCTTGATTAAACAATCAACTTATGAACCTTGGTATTTTAATCATTATTATCAGTTTGTTGTCTTATTTGAGTAATCACATTAATAACAAATATTTAAATCATTTATCTATTAAATATTTTTATTATTTAGGAATTATCATTCATGAATCTTCTCATGCTTTAATGTGTTTTTCTACAGGTGCAAAAATTATTAAATTTGAAATATTTTCCAGACAACCAAAAGTAACTCATTATAAATCAAAAATACCTATCTTGGGACAAACCCTAATATCTTTAGCTCCTCTCATAGGAGGATTTGCATTTCTTTGTTTAATAAATAATTATGTTTTGAAGGGTTGTATTAATATAAATACTCCGACAAATTTAAAAGAATTATTGGCCCTACCTTTTTCCATATTATCGCAAATAAATATTTTGGAATGGAAAAGTTGGATTGTAATAATTCTTTCTTTAAATATTGGGGCTATGCTTGGTCCGTCCTTTCAAGATTTAAAAAACATCTGGTGGGTCTTTATAATTTTGTTTTTTATTAAGTGGCCATTTTTAATAAATACTGGACTAATCATTATTGCTTTAATAATTACTAATATTATTATTCAAATTTCTTTTATATTAATCTCTAAAATCATAAAACCAGCTTCTTGAAACTGGCTTTATTTATAAATATAAATTAGGACCCTAATTCATGTATAATGTCTTGGACTTTAGTAATATCCTCTACTTCTAATCCTACGCTTTCTAATTCCGCTTCAGATTTTTGATTAGCTTCCTCTTTTTTTTCATTTAAGGCATTTATTATTAATTCTTTAACCATTTTTTCTCTTTCCTTTTCATCTGAAACTCTGGTAAAAAAATTCTGTTTATTTTTTGTGTCATTAAAGATTGTTTCAAAATCTAATTTAAAAAAATCATGCAAATTTTCATTTAATTCTTTAATTTTCTTTTTTAAAGTACCTTCAAACTTTTCCAAAACTTCAATACCGCGCTCTTCTTTATTTCCCATATTGTCTTCTCCAAATTTAATAGCCATACTTTTTATAATTAATTATTATATTTTTATATTAGCTTAAAATTTAAAAATAAAACTAGATATTAAATTTTTTTACTTTTTCCAAAACATCTGATAAGGTCTCTCCGAAAAATATTAAACCATCTTGGTGCCCGCCCATAACTAAAACTCCTTGGTCTCTATTGGCTTTCTTCTGTAAAATCTTCTTAATAGAAAAAGCCATTTCCGGGGTCCCATAAGCGGCCATCTGATCAGTAGTAGGAACCTTACCTTTTAATTTCTGCCATAATTTCCGGTTATGAATATGAATAACGGCCTTAATAGAAAGACTAGAAACATAAACCGCTAAATGGCTCATGCTCTCTGAAGAAGGCTTGCTTCCCCCAGAATAAACCACTTGATTCTGCTTAAAATCCCAATCCAAAATTAAAGAATAATGTTTTGTTTTCAAATTCTTCAAGCCTCCGCTGGCACTGCCGGTGATAATAAATTTATTCTTTCCATAACGACAGCTAATATTCCCGAAACCGATCCCACTTTTATACATTCCAATCATATTTTTCCCCCAAAAATAATCCCGATATTTATCTAATTCTTTAATATCTTTATTTTCTAAAGACTTATATTTTTTTAACCAACAATTAAATTTAATATAACCTTCGTCATTTATTTCTAAAATGTTCAATAAGTCACTGAATTTGCTAATGGAATAATTAGCCCTTTTTACTTTGGCATTACTAAAATGAATCGAAGTAAATCCCATCCGATTAGCACCAATAACATCCATTTCATAATTATCACCAATCACATAAACCTGACAATTTTGACCACACTTAGATTTTTTTAAAGCTAATTTAAAAATTGCTGAAAACGGTTTTTCTCGACCGATCTCCTCCGAACAAACTATAAAATCAAAATATTTAGCTATACTTAACTTTTCTAATTTTTTAATTTGGACATAGGTTAACAAATTAGACACTAAACCCATTTTAATTTTGCTTTCATACAATATCTTTAGGGTCTTTTCAACTGTGGGAAATAATTTTAGATATTTATAAGTTGTTCGCCAATAAATATCAGCTAAATCATCCTGAAGAAACTCTGGATCACTAGGAAATTCTATAATCTCTAACATTCTCTGGAAGTATAATAAACGATTATGAGATGAAGCCGTCCCTTTTAAATTTTTATGAACATATTTTCTAGATTCACCATATAACTCATTAAACTTCTTTCTAGAAAATTTTGGCTTATATTTTTTAAAAAATAAAAAACAAACCTCTTTTGCTTTGGTATAGGCCTCTGTAGAATTACATAAAGTATCATCCAAATCTACTAATAATAATTTACCCATAAATTTATTATAGCACAAAACAAAAAATCACTTTTAAATAAGTGAATTATTCTAGTCAATATCACCCCTTCCTTTTTTAAAGCTTTACTTTTTACTTACTAACTTCTCCTTTCCAATTCTAGACCATTTCTTAATTTGTCTTTCTCTTCTCATGGCCTCAATTTTAGTTTTAAACTCTTCAAAATATATAATTTTGACAGGTCTTCTTTGCTTAGTATATTTTGCACCTTTTCCTAAATTATGTTTCTTTTCTCTAGAATCTAAATTTTTACAATACCCTGTATAAAATGAGCTATCCCTGCACTTAGCTATATATGTATAAAATGACATAAAATATATTTAAAACGTTTGTCCCTCGACTCCTCATTACATTCGTCGCTCGGGACACTCGATTCGTTTTTAAAAAGAATGGTTGGAATGAAGCGAAGCGAAATGAAAACCACGAGTGAGTCCCGAATTTATGAGGGACGAATCGAGTGGTGGACCTGGAGAGACTCGAACTCTCGACCCCCTGCTTGCAAAGCAGGTGCTCTAGCCAACTGAGCTACAGGCCCTTATTTTATTATATATTAATCTTATATTATCGAATAACTATTTAAAATCTAATTGTTATTTGCGAAGTTGGGAACCAACTGTCGCAGACCCTGAGCCCGTCGAAGGGTCGAAGATCCTCCGTAGTCCCTCACTTTTTAAAAAAGTGGGGGGCGAAGGGGGAAGCTACAGGCCCATGTAGGAATTTTCAATTACCAATTATCAATTTACAATAAATTTTTAATTATTGAATTATTAATTAAGTATGGCCGCGCCACAAACCCGAGTAAGGAGTTTACGACGAGCGAGTGGTTTATGGTGGGTCCTATAGGATTCGAACCTACGGCCTTCTCGGTGTAAACGAGACGCTCTAACCAACTGAGCCAAGGACCCGTATGAATGTAAATAACAAATTACAAATTTCAAATTACAAATAAAAACTTTTTAAAAAGAACTACTTGTCCTCCGTAGCTCCGAATCTTGTGAGGAGCGAAGGAGGAAGCCAAGGACCCAATAAATTAATTTTGAATTATCAATTTTTAATTTCAAATAAATTTTTAATGAATTAATCTTTAATTAAAAATTTTGGGATTCAGATTTAAATTAAAATTTAAAATTCAAAATTCAACTGCTGGTGCCAGAGAGAGGACTTGAACCTCCACGAGAAAAAATTCTCACAGGCCCCTCAAGCCTGAGCGTCTACCAGTTCCGCCACTCTGGCAAAGGTCTACCAGACTGCCCCGCATATGAAGGAAGTATTACTTAAATACGGATTTTTTTAATCTCTTAGTATAATTTTTTAGATAATATAATTTTGACTTCCTAGATTTTATTTTACCAACAACCTCTATTTTATCTATTAATGGAGAATTTATAGGAAATATCTTTTCTACTCCAATGCCACCTGATTCTTTTCTAACTGTAATAGTGGCCCCAACTTCTTGTCCGTGCTTACGAGCCAAAACAATGCCTTCAAAAACTTGGATTCTTTCTTTTTCTTCACCCTTAGTGTTTTTTTCTTTAATTTTTTGATAAACTTTAATAATTTGCCCTGGCTGAATATCCTTAAAATTGGCTTTTAAATCTTTTTTATCAATTTTTATGTCTTTTTTATCTTCTGATTTTTCAGATGTTTTGGCTTTTTGAACCTTTTCTTTCTCAAACTCTTTATTTATTGACTTATCTTCTTCTTTTTTCATAATATGTATAATGTTATTATTTACAAGTAATAAAATACTAACTAAAAAATGGTCTAAAGTCAAGAGTTGCTTGTTTAAAGCTAAAATTAAAACTATAATAAAATAGTCAAAAACTTCTATTCTTAAAATAATAATAATAAAAATATGCAACCAAACGAAAAAGACAAAAAAATAATGAATTTCTTATTCGAAATAGGGACAATGAGAAAACTACCAAGAATGCATCAACAAACATTATTGTCTCAAGATTTATCAGACAATATTGCGACTCATTCTTATCGGGTTTCAATCATTGCTTGGTTTTTAGCCAAATTAGAAAAGATTAATCCCTATAAAACAGTAATGATGGCTTTATTACATGACATCAAAGAAGTAAGAAGTGGCGATCATAATTATGTACACAAAAAATATATTAAAGTATTTGATAAAGAAATTGCTAAAGATCAACTGGGCGAATTGCCCTTCAATGACTTATTTGAATTAAATGAAGAATTTGAAATACGAAAAAGCAAAGAAGCAATAATCGCTAAAGACGCTGACCTTCTTGACCAGATTCTTTTATTAAGAGAATATGCTCATCAAGGAAATAAAGAGGCAGAAATCTGGTTGAGCGGAAAAGGCAATTCTGAAAAAATAAATGCTCAATATAAAAACCTTAAAAGCAAATCAGCCAAAAAATTAGGTCAAGCAATTTTATCTGGAAAAATTTCCGAATGGTGGAAAAATATCTGGACAGCTAAAAACAGATAAAAAATTAAATTAATAAAAAAGCCTCGTGCCAATACACGAGGTTTTATAGATTTTAAACATTTTATTCAGGGAGTGGGGGTGGTTGAAAAAAATCTTCAGAAATTTCAGTGATAATACATTTTGCATCACCAACTGATTCTCCTACTTGATATTTTCCAATCCAGATGTTGCCTTCCTTTTTTTCAAAAGAATAAGCAATTACTCTCTCTTCCCCACTATAAACCTTATTAAAATCAATAGATTTGGAGCTAATCATCACATCCCAAATTATTGATTCGCGATAAACAGTATTTCCCATAAATCCAAGTGTCCACTCCTCAATTACTCCTTTCATTAATCCCGATCTACTTTCTTTGTCTGAAAATATAGTTCCTGAAAAAAAAGTACTCTTTTGGCCCTTAAAAAACCTTACTCCCTCTACTCCTTTTTCTGTCTTCATTGTCGTGCCTTCTTGGAAAAAAAGACCCTGAATCAAATAAATTCCTGATTGTGAAAATTCATTTGCCGGTTTTAAAAAATCCTCCACTCGCTTCTCAAAAATACTTCTGACAATCTCTTTAACTTCCTGAGAGGAAAGTTTTTTATCAAAACTAGATTCTGCCACTGGAAATTCTTTAATTTGATTTCCAGTACTGTCTATCTTATCGACTAACCACGAATTACCTTTTCCGTCATCAATTTCTCCAATTACAAAAACAACTTGTCCGTCTTTAGTTAACCAATATTCTCTTTGTTTAATTATCTTTTTTTTCACTTGATCCTCCTGATCATTATTTTTTCTTTATCTTAACTTATCACAAAAAACTTTTTTGTCAAACAAAAAATCTCTTTTGCAAAAGGGATTTTGAATTATTTAAATAATCTACCCCTTCTCTTTATAAATTTTCTGAGCTAATTCTAAATCTTCTAAAGTATTTACTCCCATAAACTCAAAGCCATCTTCAATTACTAAAGAATTTATTTTTAAACCTTGTTCGCTAGCTAACTTTACTAAATCTGTTAAATAATACTCGGCCTGGTAGTTATTATTATTTAATTTTTTCAAATTCTCCCATAGCCATTCATCTTGAACACAATAAATAGCTGGATTAAGCTCAGTAATTTTCTTTTCTGTTTCATCGGCATCTTTAAATTCCACAATTTTAATAATTTCATTATCCTTATTTCTAATAATCCGGCCAAAATGCCAATAACTTTGGTAATTGCCTTCAAAATTAGATAATTTTAAAGTAAGCATAGTTAAAACTGATTTTTTTTGCTGGTGTAAAGTAATAATATTTTTAATAGTGTGTGGAGAAATAAAAGGCATATCTCCATATAAAATTAAATGGTTTTTAAATTTTCTTTGTAAAAGTATTTGGCATTGTTGGACAGCGTGTCCAGTTCCCAATTGTTCTTTTTGCCAAACAAAATTATAATCTAATCCTAAAAGTTCAATTATTTCTTGACCTTTAAAGCCCACTACAATAGAAACCGAATTCAAACATCCGGCTTGCTTTATGTTTTCCAAAAGATTTTCTATTACTGTCTGGCCGTCTAATTTTGTTAAAACCTTGGGATGATTTACGTTCATCCTGATTCCTCTCCCACCGGCCAAAACAATAATGCTTAAATTATCCATATGCTTAATCTTGAACCTCGGTTACCAAAAATGACTGGGCAATATTTTCATCAATTAATTCTTGCTCATATAATGTTTTAATGGCCTGGGTCATGGTTACCATGCCGGCATCAGCACTGGTTTGCATAACTGTATTTAATTGTGGAATTTTATTTTCTCTAATAATATTAGCTACTGCTGGAGTATTAATTAATATTTCTCTAGCTGCTATCATGCCACCACCTTTTTTAGGCAATAATTGCTGGGCAATGATTGCGTTTAAAACCATAGAAAATTGCATGCGTACCTGCCCTTGCTGATGAGGAGGAAAAACATCAACTATTCTATCCATGACTTGAGCGGCATTAGGAGTATGCAGGGTAGCTAAAACCAAATGGCCTGTTTCTGCTAAAGTTAAGGTCAACGCAATGCTTTCTAAGTCCCTCATCTCTCCAACCATAATTATATCCGGATCTTGTCTTAAGACATGTTTTAAACCCGAGGCAAAAGTAACCATATCAGAATCTAATTGTCTCTGAATTATAATACTTTCGGCCTTGGGAAATAAATATTCAATTGGATCTTCTAAGGTAATAATTACCAAATCTTCATTTTGGTTAATATAATTAATCATCGAAGCTAAAGTAGTAGACTTACCACAGCCGGTTGGCCCAGTAACTAAGATTAAGCCGCTTTTTTTACTAACCAATCTTTTAGCAATATCCCCTAATCCAATATCTTCTAAAGTAGGAATTTCTTCACTAATAATTCGTGCCACTAAACTAATATTGTCTTTTTCCCAAAATAAATTAACTCTAAACCGGCCTATCCTCGCTATTTCATAAGAAAAATCTAAATCTTTTTCTTCTTGAAATTTCTTTCTTTGAGTTGCAGTAAGAATATTATCAATCATTTTTTTCAACTCATCATTACCTAAAATAGAAAATTTTTCTAAATGAGTTATGGCTGTGTTTATTCTTAAAATTGGTTTATGGCCAACAACCAAATGCAAATCTGAGGCCTTTTTGTCTACAGATATTTTTAAAAGCTTGTTTAAATCCATAAGATTTAGTTAAAAATTTACCATCGTGAAATAGTATCACTTTGTGATAATTTCACAGGGTGAAAAGGTAAAAGTAAAAATTACAATTACAATTTTAAATTTCTAGTTTTAATTTTTTAATTTATTTCTATACTAATAATACTAATTATATCAACTTTATACAACTTAATTTAAAATTAAATAATTAACAATTCATTTATGGGTATTTACCCATAACTATCTATCCTTTTTTCTTGTCTATTAAAAATTTAACAATAGAAACTGTAGATTTGTGTTTTTGAGGTGGGTACCAATCTTGAAATTTTATTAAAGGATATTGTTTGTGCTTATTAAAAATATATTTTTCATTTTTATTCCAACCCTGAATTACTTTTTGTGGTTGAGAAAAATCTATATTCTGTTCGTAATCAATTAAAGTTCTATTTAAATATAAAAAGCCTTGAGGATATTTTTTGGAAATCCTTAAAGTAAGTTCCCAATCCTCCCAAAAATCCATTTTTTCGTCCCAATTTCCGACTTTTTTAATAATATCTTTCTTATGAACCAAAGTATTTGTATCAATTAAAATCTTACGTTGCCATAACCTCTTTAAATCAAAATATTTCCCGTGATTAGTAATTTCATCTCTGAGAACTTTTTTCTGACCATTTTTTCGGATAATATTTAAACGATAATTTTTCTTAGCAAAAACAACGACCTTATTAGGAAATTTTTGAAAGGCCTTTAAATAGGATTCTAAAAAATCCCTATACCATTCATTATCACTGTCTAAATAGGCAATATACTTGCCGTGGGCCCTTTTTAAAGCATAATTACGGGCATAAGAAACGCCTTGATTCTTTTTTAATTGGAAATACTTAATGCGTGGATCAGTGTAAATATTGATTAATTCCTTAGTTTTATCATTAGATGCATCATCTATAATAATTAACTCAAAAAAAGGATAGGTTTGATTTAAAACCGAATTAATGGCTCGCCATAAAAAATGACATCTATTATAAGTAGGTATTATTACGGAAAATAGAGGATCTTTCATAAAATTGGCTATTTATAAACAAATTATACAAAAATTTACACTTTTTGACAAGTTTTTCCACAGGTTTATACACAAGTTGGGGATAACTTGACAATTTTTTCTAAATTTATTAAAATTTTATTGAAAATTAATAAAAATTAAAACTTTTTCAATTAAAAATTACTTATTTATAACACAAAATTACTAAAAAAGTCAATTTTTTTGACAAAATAAACAAAAAATTACATTTTTTATACCTGTTTATCCACAAAATTATCCCCAGCTATACCCATATTAAATAAATAACACTCCTAAATTATTCCTTATCCACTCGCATAAAACCATCGTTCATAAATTGTTCCACGTGGAACAATTTCATTATAAAACCCCTTAAATAAGCTATTAAATCATAATTTATAATTGAAAATTTATAATTGAAAATTGAATTATGGTGTCCCAACCAGGACTTGAATCCCATTATACAGCGGAACAGGCCTGAATCTAATACTAAAATGGTACCCTCGACAGGAATCGAACCCGTATCTTATCCTTAGGACGGATTTGTTCTATCCATTGAACTACGAGGGCATAAAATTATATTTTTAAAAAGTAAAATCCTTTATCCAAGGCGAAAGGTTACATAATTGTTCCACGTGGAACAATTGTAAATAAACAGTAGGGGCGTAAACTATTCGTTAAGTAGTATTGTAAATAGCGCTGGTGGCAGCGCCATGAACTTGAATCAAGGAATAAACCTTAGCTCATGACAAAGACAAATAGTTCATGGAGCGGGATACGAGAATCGAACTCGCGTTTATAGCTTGGGAAGCTAGCGTATTGCCACTATACTAATCCCGCTTATTCCTCCACTTTCTTCAAAAAGTGGAGGACAATTAACAATTTACAATTTACAATTTTAAATTATAAAAAAAATTAAAGTGCTTTATCTAAGCCAAAAAACACTTGAATTGTTCCACGTGGAACAATTTTTATTCTGATTTATTTAACATCTTAAATGGTTTGCCCTTCTTCCAATATACTTCAAAATTAGCTAAGTCTTTAATTAATTTATTAAAATCACCATTAAAACAAATAGCTCTGTCATCAATATAAACAGGTACTTTAACTTTATTATTCGTTATTTTTGACGGTAATGGCAAATTATTATCTTTAAACCATTTTTTTATTAAACTAATTGGTTTTCTTGTTGTTAATACTATAATTTCTATATTTGCCTTTTCTAACTTATACAAAAAATTTCTAATGCCAGATTTTGGAGATCCAAGCCATTTTTCTCCTTTCCAACCAGTATAATTGTTAAAAATACCATCAAAATCAATGCTTATTTTTTTATTTTTTATACCCATAAACTCTTTGTTTATTTACCCATTTTTTTAGACTTTCATCAAAAGATTAGCTAGTTTAAGCTAAAAACTAACCAAATTGTTCCACGTGGAACATTATAAAATCAACAGCTTCGCATAGGCAGGCGTGGAACAATTTACTAATCTAATTTATAACCTATTTCAAATAGCATTTCCATTATTTTTGCTAAAGGAATTCCTTGTAAAAGACTACTCCAACTCCCATTGACCTCTTTTATAAAGGTAGAACTATAATGTCCTAAAGGATCATATCCAAGGGCATAAGTGTTATATTTGGAATCTTGCTCTAAATATTTATTTATTTCCTGCTTATTAATATTTCTCATAAGAACCTCTGTTTTTACAAAATCTGAAATATGCTTATTTTCTACTAAATTAAGCATATAAATACCTGTATAAAAAGAATATTTATTGTTTGATAAAAATTTTAATCTATTAATGGCTTCTTTTTTATTTTTAGGTTTTTCTAAAATTTTTCCTTGAAAATAACCAACAGAATCAAATCCAATAATAATACCCTTAGAATGATTTTTAGCTACTGCCTCAGCCTTTAATTTTGATAGATATTTTACTAATTCTTCCGGTTTTCCCGGTCTTTCTGCTCCATATTCATCGACATTACTCGATTCAGCAATAAAATCTAAACCGAGTCTTTTAAAAGTCTCTTGTCTATAAGGAGAACTTGTAGCTAGTATAATTTTCATATAAAATTAATTTATTTTAGTTAAATCACCATTAAGCACCATGGGGTTGGCCAATTTTATTTCTAAAACATACTTTAAATCCTTTTCACTAGGTAAATCATATAATAAAAAAATCTTTTTGTCTAAGTGTCTAGCTACAGCGATTTCCATTAAAGTAGCACCGCCAACATAGCCATTAATGCCACTCTTAGGGTAATTCAGTACCAAAACAGCTTCACTATCAGCTACCATATTAAAATGCTCTTTGTCTATATCTATACCAGAGCCACTAAAATTCTGACAATGTTCTAAAGATTCGTTCAATTTTGGATTTTTAATACATTCCTGAGTATCATTAGGTATTAAAAC
Organism: uncultured Gammaproteobacteria bacterium; assembly: GCA_964639335.1. Classification (GTDB taxonomy): domain Bacteria; phylum Patescibacteriota; class Patescibacteriia; order UBA1558; family S5-K13; genus JAIOTH01. Next base: position 15,150 of record CAZXCJ010000001.1, read on the forward strand.
TTCATGTTTTAATATTTCCAATTCTTTCTTTATTTCCAACATTTTCTGAGCAAAATACATGCTCCCACAAATCACAATTTTCATAAAATTAAAATTATATACTATAATGTATTATTTAAGCCAAGAACTACCTAAATTGTTCCACGTGGAACATTATAAAATCAACGTCTTCGCGCAGGCAGGCGTGGAACAATTTTTATATAATAAACTTTAAAAAACTTTAAAACAAAATTATTTTAAAGAATCTAAATATTTTTGAGCATCTAAAGCTGCCATACACCCTGTTCCAGCGGAAATTATGGCTTGTTGATATTTAGAATCCATCACATCTCCACAAGCGAAAACTCCATTTTGAGAGGTTTTAGTGGTCCATGGCTCTATAATTTTAATATAGCCTTTATCATCTAATTCTATTTGTTCTTTAAATAACTCTGTATTAGGAATATGGCCAATCGCTAAAAACACTCCATCTACTGCCTGTTCTTCTGTTTTGTTGGTCTGATTATTAAATAATTCTACTTTTTCTAATTTCTCATCGCCTAAAAACCTCTTAATTTCTGTAAAGCTAATTATTTCTATATTTTTGTTGTTTAAAACTTGCTCAATACGAACTTTTTCACCATTTAATTTATCACCTCTATTCACAAGTTGAACTTTTGAAGTAAATTTAGTTAAAAATAACGCATCTACCAAAGCTGTATTACCTGATCCCAATACAATTACTTTTTTATCTTTAAATAAAGCGCCGTCGCATGTTGCGCAAACTGCCACTCCTTTTCCCCAAAATTTTTCCTCACCTTCTATGTTTAATTTTCTGGGGTTTGTGCCCGTAGATACTATCAATGCCTGAGTTAAATACTCTTGTTTTTCTCCTTGAATTTTAATCTCATTATCATGGATATCCACATTTTTTGCGACGTCGCTTTCAATCCGACAGCCATACTTTTTTGCTTGTTCTCTCATCTTCATCATTAATTCAAAACCCTCAATGCCATCTGGAAAACCCGGATAATTTTCTACAATAGTAGTGGTAGTTAACCAGCCACCCGGCTGAGGGCCCTCTAATAATAAAGGTTCAAATCCGGCTCGAGCTAAATAAAGCCCAGCAGTTAGACCAGACGGGCCAGAACCTAAAATTATAACTTTTTCTTTATTCAACCCGTTAGATATTTTTTGTTTTATTTTGTCCGTCATATTTTTATACCTTATTATTATAATAATTTAGTCCCGCAAAATAATTAAATTATCTAACGGGTTTCATATTATTAGATATTATTTGTTAATCCATAATAAAAATACACATTATATACCATTTTAGACCCATCAAATATTAAAAAATGATTAAAATATCTCACGGGATTCATATATAAATTAATTATTTTAAAATTTTTTCAGCTCCACAATAAATTTCCTCAATATTTAAAATAACAGCTGATTTAGCTTCTGTTGTAGGGTTATGTCTTAATTCTTCTACCCATTTAACTGTTTCTTCAAAAATAGGACCATCCTGATAGATTTTTACATTACCCTTCAACTGATAAGACTTCCCGCTCTCTTTATCTAGAATAACAAAAGACATCTGAGGATTCTCTTTCAAATTTTTCTCTGTTTTAAAAAATTTATTATTCGCAATTAAAATCTGACTATCATTATAAACTTTCAAAAACTTAACATAAATAAGATTCGGTACATTCTCCTTAGAAGATGTGCCCAATATATATAGTCCCTGATCATTAATTGCTTTTTGAATATAGTCTGGAATATTCATATATTTATTAATTTTAAATTTTTATTAATCTTTTATTTCTAAAAGCTATTCCTGAAGCAGTTTTTAAATATTTTTCGAAATCTAAGGCAACTTTTTTATCTTCAAATGCAGAATAAAAAACAATTTTCCAAGGCTTAAATTTATTTGTATATACTGATTTCCCAGAATTATGACCATTTATCCTATTTTTAATAGTTTTAGAGAATCCTGTATAAAATCGTTTAGGATAATTAATACTTTGAATAATATAGACGTAGTACATATTAATTTTTTTAAATCTAACGAACTGGCCGTGCCATCCGAAGCGCAGATAATAATTATTTTAAACTTTTGTTGTCTAAGCAAGCCCTGCTACGCTAAAGCTACGCAGGGCATCCTTCGCTACGCGAAGGATGGTGGACTCGGGGAGACTCGAACTCCCGACCTTCTGCATGCCATGCAGATGTTCTACCAACTAAACTACGAGCCCTTAAATAATTTTAATAAATCAATGTGGCCAGCTGCCTGTCCGCTGAAGCTTTAGCGAAAGCGGAAGCTATAGGCCCAAATTAAATTTTAAATAAACCTTATAACTTACAGCTTACGGCTTATAACTGCTCCTTACATTATAACATTTTAAAAATTATATCAACATTTAAACATTATGCATATATATTCATAACTATTCTGCCACTTCCCAAATATACTCAAACATTGCTTTTTGAATATTAGCTATTTCCTTGCTTTCTATAACAACCGCTATATGATCTTTTATAAAAGAAAAAAATGCTATTTTATTACCAAAAATAACCATATTTCCATGATATTCAAATTCTTGAGGAATAAACCTAACCAGCCGAAGTTCGCCTCCTCCCAACTCCTTACGCTTTTTAGCAACTTTAGTTTTTCTTAAAATAATCCTAGCCAACATTTTAGACTTAATTCTTCTTTGAACAAATTCTAAATGATAATCACCCATAGATCTTAATAAGTCATCAGCTGATCCAAAGGATAATAATTCACGATTATTATCTTCCAAAATTTCCATAAAAATATTTTTTATTCCCTCAATATCCTGATAAAAACGAACCTTGGGCCTGTCTTTAGCAGAAGAATAAAGAGCGTTCAATTGTGGCAAAACACTTTCTAGGACCTCTGCTTTTTGTTTAGCTAATTCAAAAATTCTTTTAGGATCATCTACACTAAAATGCTTAATGGTTTTTTTCTTAAAGCTAGAAGCGATTCCTTTTTTAATTAAAGAATTTAAAATATCATAACAAGAAGAGCGAGCTATCCCAGATTTATTAGAAATAATATTAACCGTGGCCGAACCCAACTCTAAAACAGCTAAATAAACTTTAGCTTGTTTTTTATTTAACCCAAATTGTTCTAAGGCCTTCTGTAGCTGCATATAATATTAAATAAAAAAATTAGTATAGTATTCGTAGCATTAGTATTAATTCGTATATTGGCATCGATTGATTAGTATGTCGACATTTCCGACAACTTTTCTATACCTCAATTATAGCTTATTTAAAGCAAAAAGTCAAGTGTTCTAATACTTTTAGTCGAAATTATGGACTTATGCTTGTAATTAGATATAATATATTGTTAATCAAAACAACTTAGTTAATAACATAAATTAGAAAAGGAAAGGAACAAAAATATGTCTAAGAAAAATAAGATTGTCATTGGATTAATATTAATAATATTAATTGTGATAGTTGTTTTATCAATTAGTTTAAAAAAGCAGGGATTAGAACCAACATCTAGTCAATTAATTAAACTGAAACTTGGTGGACATACTACAATAGCAGGTGTTATTTTGGAAACAGCACAAGATAAAGGATTTTTTAATGAACAGGGTTTAGATGTGGAGATTGAACGAATAGAGAGTTCTAAAATATCAATGGCTGGATTAGAAAACGGAGAATTAGATATAGTTATTGGTTCAAGATCAGCAGGAACTTTTAATTATTTGGCAAAAGATGAAAAATTACGAATCATTGCTGATGCAGGCAGAGTTACTCCAGTTATTATTATTAGAAAAGACCTTAAGGATTCAATTAAAACATTAAAAGATCTAAAAGATAAAACATTTGCTACACCAAGACAGGGAAGTACTTCTCAATATGCTTTTGCTAAAGTTTTAGAAAGTGTTGGTTTATCTTTGAATGATATTATATCTAAATCTCTTAAACAGCAAGAAGCTGTTACAGCTTTAGAAACAGGCAACTTAGATGCTGGAATAATTAATGAACCATATGCAACTATAGCAATTGATAAAGGAATTGGTATTAGGTTAGGTGAGAATGAAGTAGAAAAGCTCTTTCCTAATGGTCAGCAACACATGGTCTTACTTATTACTACAAATACTTTAACAGATAAAGCTAATGCTGTTAAGAAATTCTTTAAAGCATACAAAAAAGCAGTAGATTATTATAATAAAGCAAAGGAAGGTAATCAGCCAGAAAGAGATGAAGTGATACGTATTATATCTAATTATACAGGCATTGATTCTAAAATTATTAATAAAATTGTTTGGATTGATATTGCAAGTAATCTAAAACCTGATATGGCTTATCTGGAAGAAGCTCAAGATTGGTATTTTGAGAATGGATTCTTAGAGCAAAAAGTTAATTTACATGAAAAAGTTGATTTGAGTTTTTTGCCTTAATTTTTTAATAAAGATGAATAAAATCAAACTATTAAAAATAAAAGGACTAGCTTATCCGCTTGGGAGCATTGTTTTGCTATTAATAATTTGGGAAAGTATAGTTAAATTAGGATTTGTTAAGTCTATTTTTTTACCTCCTCCATCAGCAGTCTTTTTGTCTCTATTAGGAAATTATGAGTATTTGATTATCAGTATTTTAATTACTTTAAAACATATAGCTATAGGTTATTTTATTGGAGTTCTACTTGCTGTTTTTCTTGGAATTTTGATTGGCTGGTATAAAAATATTGACTTATCAATCAGTCCAATACTTTTAATAATCAGTACTATTCCTATTGTTACTTTTTTCCCCTTGTTTATCTTATGGTTTGGACTAGGAATAACTCCAATAATCTTATGTGCTGTTATAGCAGCTTTCTTTCCTACATTATCAGCTACTGTTTCAGGTGTAAAAAAGGTTAATAAAGATTATATTGAAGTGGCTAAAAACTTTAATATGGATGAAAAAAGAATTTTAATAAAAGTCATACTACCAGCAAGTCTTCCATATATTACTAATGGTTTAAGATTATCTATTCAATTAACATTCTTAATAACCCCAGTAGCTGAAATGCTTATGGGTGATGTTGGCTTAGGAGGTTTTATTTGGAAAAATGCTGATTTATTTAGAACTGAATTAGTTATATTAGGGCAAATAACCTTAGGAGTGATGGGTTTAAGTTTATTTAAAATTTTTGATTTAGTAGAAAAAAATTATATTTTGCCATGGATGCGAATAAAAAAATAATATGCTTAAAGTTAAAAATATTTCAAAAATATTTGATAATAAAGCTGGAAAAATTCACGTATTAAATGATATCAATTTTGAATTACATAAATCTGAATTTTTAGCTATGCTTGGCTCATCTGGCTGTGGTAAAACTACTCTTTTAAAAATTATAAGTGGGCTAGAAAAACCAGATTCTGGGAAAGTTGTTTTTCAACATAAGAATTGTAAGACACCAATTGTTTGGCAAGAACATAGACTTCTGCCTTGGTATACAGTAAAACAAAATATTGTTTTTGGTTTAGAGATGAATAATATTGAGAAATCTGAAACAGAAAAAAAACTTAAAAAATACATTAATTTAATCAAATTGAATGGATTTGAGGATTATTATCCTTTTCAATTGTCCGGCGGAATGCAACAAAGAGTAGCTATTGCTAGAGCAATGATTATTGAGCCAGATATTCTTTTAATGGATGAACCGTTTTCCTCAGTTGATTATCATACAAAGATGATTCTTTTCAATGAGCTGAAAAGAATACAGAAAATAACAAAATTACCAATTATTTATGTGACTCATGATACTAGAGATGCTATATCTTTTGCTGATAGAGTAATAGTTTTGTCTTCAAAACCAACAAAAGTTCAAAAAATTATAGATACAAAGGAAATCAAGTTATTAAGCATGCCTATGGAAAAAGAGATATGTGGTTTATTAGAAGGACAGACATTATAAATCTAAATCTAAGTCATTGTCTAAAAACAATGGCTTTTTTAACTTTATCCTGAAAACTGGCGGGTTTTTTAAATTTCTTTTTTAACTCTTCTATTATATAATAGGTGTAGAATCTATAAACCACATAATTGAAATAAAACTGTCTTTTAAAACTACAATTTATGATCAAAGGAATTATATTTGATATGGATGGCGTAATTTCAGATACTCAAAAAATCCATTCTAAAATTGAATCTGAACTATTAGCTAAATATGAAATACATATTCCGCCTGAAGAGATTACTCAAAAATATGCCGGAGTTAGAACTAAAGAATTTTTTGATAAACTATTAAGCAAGCAGAATAAAAAATATAATATTGATGCTTTAGTGAATAAAAAATGGGGCAAGCTGGAAAAAATCGCTTCATTGTCAGTTGACGCTATAAATGGCTCAATTAACCTAATTAAAAGCCTATATTCTAAAAAATATACTATGGCTGTCGCTTCTGCCTCATATTCAAAGTATGTCCAAAATGTACTAAAAACCTTAAAAATAATAAATTATTTTTCTGCAATTGTTAGTGGAGATATGGTTTCAAAAGGAAAACCAAACCCTGAAAGCTTTTTATTGGCCGCTAAAAAAATATATCTTCATCCTAGCCAATGTTTGGTTATTGAAGATGGAATCAATGGCATGCAAGCAGCTAAATCTGCAAATATGAAGTGCATTGGGTTGGTAGATGATATAAATAAAATTTATCCTACTAAAAATTTAGTAACGTCTTTATCTAAAATTACTTTAAACTATTTAAATCAAATAAAATAAACAAGATGCCCATTTGGAATACTATTTATCAAAATTATTTAAAAAATGGATTAGCTTGGGCCAGTATTAGTAAAAATATTCATCCCTTATTTAAAAAATTTTTAAAAAAATCAAATTTTGAATTTAAATATGCTTTAGATATTGGATGTGGCACTGGAAAATATCTAAAAATTCTGCAAAACAATGGATTTAAAACCAATGGAATAGATTCCAGCGAGATTGCCATTGCCATGACTAAAAAAATATTAAATAATAATTCTGAAATCTCTTCTGTCAATATGTTTAAATTTAAAATACCAAAAAATAAATATGATTTAATTATTTCTATTTCAACAATACACCATGGCACAAAAGAACAAGTTCAAAATTTAATTAATAAGATACATAAGGCAATTATAAAAAATGGAAAAGTTTTTATTACTTTGCCTGATTTTAAAAGCAGTAAAAAATGGAATACTTTTAAAAATTATAAAAAAATTGCGCCAGCCACCTTCATCCCTTTATCGGGTCCAGAAAAAGGGTTAATTCATAGCTTTTATACTAAAAAAGAGATCCAAAAATTATTTTCAAAATTTAAAAAATTAAAACTAAACCTAGACAATCACGGCCGATGGATTATTATGGCCTTAAAATAAAACTTATTATTAAATTAACCTCTATGGAAATTAAAACAGCTCAAAATTTAGTTTATGAACATTTAGTTAAAATAGGGTATACTAAAAGTGAGACCACGCCTATCCATGCTTTTTTACATTTAATTGAAGAGGTTGGAGAAACAGCTCGAGCCTTGTTACATCAAGAGACTAAAAGAGAGAAGTTTGCCAATAGCACTAAAAGCGGAATTATAGAAGATGAAATAGCAGACATATTTTGGCAAACCTTAAAATTAGCTTCTTATTTAAAAATAGATTTAAATCAGGCCTTTCAAAATAAATTAGAAAAAAATTGAAACAAGCCAAAAAACAATTAAAAAATAATAAAATTTAAAAATTTAATTAATAATTAAAAAAAACTATGGGAAACACTCAAATTTTACAAATCATTGGCATTATCTATGTTTTATTAGGGCTAGGAATGTTGATTAATCCTAAATATCATTCTAAGGTTTTTAAGGATTTGATTGAAAATGAATCCAATACTTATCTTTTGGGATTTATAGGATTAGTTGTTGGCTACCTTTTGATAACTTTTACCGGAAAAACAACTGGTTGGTTTATAATCATCCCTATTTTTGGATGGATTGGATTAATTAAAAGTGCTTTATTCTTTTTGGCTCCTCAAGCCCTAATGGGTATTACCAAGATTTTTTTAAAGAAAAAAGAATATTTAATCTTTATGGGCATCTTAGTAACTATCTTTGGCGGAATTCTTACTTACGTTAGTTTCTTAGTATTATAGATTTTAAAATTCTGAAATTAAAAAGCCCGAAAACCAAATTCGGGCTTGTTTTGTTTTAAATTGAATCCTTACTTTAAGTTTTCGCAGGTCCATATTTCTACCTGACCCTTTGGATCTTCGTCGTTTGGTAAAAACTCTTCTGGCGTGTTATTAAAAATGCACGCTACATTCGCGCAAGAATAACAGGGGTATAATGAAAACTCAATTCCACATTTTCTGGCAAATCTTCCGACAAGTTCTTTCACCTCTCCCCTGTTTTTAATGTCATATTCCACATGAACAATAATATCCCCATTATCATTAAGACATCCCCATACAACCTTAACAAAAGGACTTCTTATTATAGAAAGTTCCCTTCTGTTCTTATCAAAATTTGCTAAAGGAATTGTGAACAGAAATGTTTCTCTTTTTTTATACACTCTTTCTCCTAACTGTTTTAGTTAAAAACAATGTTGTGCCCATGATTAAAAAAGGGATGGGCGTGCTAAACAATAAATTTTGTATGGGAATATTATGAATAAGAAAATTATCTATTACCCAAAATATGCCAATCATTATAAAACAAAATCCTGCCAGCCGGCGCAATCTGTCTTCCCTGGTTTTTTGTGACCAAGCTAGAAAAAAAACTAACCACATCATGACTTCTATTATCATAAAAGACAAAGTGCCTTTTAAAATAAATACCTTTAATACCAAGGAAAGGCTAATCATCAAGCTAAAGATAAATAACATATTATCCTCCGAATTATTTTTTTATTTTAAAATAAAAATAGCAAAATTTTCTAAACTTGTCAAAATTAAAAAGCCCTTAGTTATTCACCTAAGAGCTTTTTTGATATTTTTAAAGAATGAATACGCTCATGAGCTCCCGTGGAGAATTTCTCTGCTCCTAGAAAGAAAAAGAAGATAGGCATTATAGACTTCTTATAGCTAATCTGGGGTCCTCCTAAAAAAACAAAAATGAGAATAGCGTTGATCATTAGGAGCATTCCCAACATTATTAGAAAAAGATTTTCTTCTTTTTCTTTTTTGCATTGAAAATAAAGCAAACCAAGACCTAAGACCATAACAAGCTCTGTTATAACCATAAAGGCGTTGCCTATCCAAATAGAATATCCGAATGTTAATAAGAGAAAAAATTCGTAAACTATAAAACAAGCTAACATATCATCCTCCAAATTATTTTTTTATTAATATAATCAACTTATAGAATTATTCTTGAATTGTCAATATATACATTTAATAAAAAAATTGTTATTATTAAAGAATAAAAATAGTTTAAAATTAAATTAAAAATATGCTCAAAAAAATAATCCAACTTTTATTAATCTTAGTCCTTTTAAGCATTTTGGTTTTAATTTTTATTTTTGTTTTTAATCCTGCCGATTTAAGAACTAAAATAATTAGTAAAGGTATTAACAATTTTTTAAGTAATACTTTGGATGATTATACTCCCTTAAAATCCGGCTCTAATCCCGAAGTTACCAATTCAGGAAATACTGATCATCCTTTATTAAATGACGATCAGGAAAAAATGCTTGAAAATTTAGGAATTAATGTCAGTCAATTACCAACTGAGATTAGCCCGGCTATGGCCGAATGTTTTATAGAAAAATTAGGAGCTAAAAGAGCTGATGAATTGGTAAACGGAGCCACTCCTGGAGCTTTAGATATATTTAAAGCCAAGAATTGTCTAAATAAATAAAGATTTATGCCTATAAATCTAATAATTGCTGGAATTGTATTTGTGTTTTTATTAGTATTTTTAATTATAAAACTAAAAACTCCTTCTCAAGAATATGGAGAGGAGTTAAAAAAACAAAACCCTAGTATTCCAGACGAAAAAACTCCTCTCGCGCTCCCACTAGAAAAAACTGTGGAAAATAAAAGGACAATCATTATTTTTACTCTTGGGGTGACAATTTTAATAGGTGGAATAGCTTATTTTATATTTAAAAATAAAAATGAGGCTACAGGCGATAGTAGCTCCTTTTATTTCCCCTTCTGGTTAGTGGCCTTAATTCCTATTTTTGCCAAAAAGAAGAAAAAAAAGCTAATTTAAACGAAAAAGAAAAAAACCAAAGTCCATTATAATAATAGTTATCTTATTACTTCTTTTGGGAATGCTGACGTTTTTTTCTAATGAGATAAATTGTATTTTATTATATAAAATAAAAAATCCTGCTAAACAGGATTTTTTTATAACACTCAAATTAGTGGCAAGCTTTAAACATAAAATCAAACCGAAAGGTGGTCATCTTATACACCTCTACATACTAGACAAAGAAAGACAATGCATACAGCAGAAGAACAGAAAGCTATTAAGCTGAGAAAACAACATATGCATTGGGGTAAAATGAAGTTATCTCCATTATATAAAAATATCTATCAAGAAAAGCTTTCTAGTTGGCAATTTCAAAGAATAATCCAAGATTACAAACTTTATCCTAAACCAGTTAAGAATGCTAGAACACAGGCTAAAAGACAAAGATCATTAAAAAAGAAAAGAATAACTGAATTAAAGAAGAAAAAACCAATATTAGGTTACTTATTACATTTTGATACCATAGTTATTTATTGGAATGGAATGAAAAGATATATTATTACTATGATAGATGAATTTACTAAAATAGCTTTTGCTAGAATGTATAAAAATCATAGTTCTTATTCAGCTCAAGACTTTCTAAATAGAGTTGATTACTTATTAGATAATAAAATTAATAATGTTCATTCAGATAATGGATCAGAATTTGGAAAATACTTTAAACAGCTTTGTAAACAATTAAAACTAACTCAATATTATTCTCGAACTAGAACACCTAAAGATAATCCTTCCATAGAAAGATTTAATAGAACTTTAAAGTATGAATGGTTATTTGATGGTAACTTTAATGAAGACATAGATGTATTTAATAATAATTTAAAAGACTTCTTAATTGAATATAATTTTGTTAGACCTCATCAAACATTAAACTATTTAACACCTATGCAATTTGCTGTAAAATACAAACAAGTGTCCGAAAGGTGGTCATCTTATACACGGGGTTGACAAATTCTGTCAGTATGCTATATTGAGTAGTTATTTTAAAAATCCCTATATTCCTGCATCCACGACAAGCATGGGAATTGTCTGCGGAGGCTTGCTCTGGTCATCATTGTAAAATGATCTACTCGAGTAATCCTCGAGATAGTTTTCTTGGGTGCAGTAATGTGGGGGTTTTTCTTTAATTTCTAATTCCCAATTTTAAATTTTCAATTTGAATTTAACCCCTCACCTTTTAATTTGAAAATTTAATACCTTAATTTTACTATATAATCTTTTTAAAATAATTTTTTGATATTAGTTTACAAAAAAGGTGATGGGGTTAATTTACAATAAACCAATTTTCAATATTTCTCGATTAAAAAACAATTTAGTAAGACATTAATAATTGGTTATTGTTATATTGATTATTAAATGTAAATTGAAAATTTCAGATTGATAATTAATCTTGCTATTGACCTTACTTAATAAAAAGACTATTATTCTATTAGACTAGTATATTGTATTTATACTAGTTTTTTTAAAAAATAAATTTAGTAAATAGTTTATAGTTTAAATAAACCATTAACTACAAACTACTAACTACCAACTAACCTTATGTTTCAAAATATAGAAGAAATTAAACAGGCTATCCAAGTAATTTGCGAAGAAAAAAATATCTCCGTAGATTCTGTAATTGAAAGCATTGAAGCTGCTCTGGCCGCGGCCTATCGCAAGGATTTTGGTAATAAACTGCAAAACATCCAAATTAAATTTGATTTGGAAACTGGAGATATTAAGGTCTGGGATGAAAAAATTGTAGTAGAGGACAGAGATTTAGAAAAAGAGGCCGAAGAATATCAGGAAATTAAAGACAATTTAAAAGAGGGAGAAGAAATGCCAGAGGATTTTATTAAATTTAACCCTAAAACCGAAATTATGCTTTCCGAAGCAAAAGAAGTTAAGAAAAAAGCCAAATTAGAAGACATTATTAAAATAGATTTAGAAATTCCTAGCGATTTTGGAAGAATTGCCGCCCAAACAGCCAAACAAGTTATTATCCAAAGAATTAGAGAAGCTGAAAGAGAGACTATTTTCAGTGAATTTAAGAAAAAAGAAGGTGAAGTTATTAATACAATTGTACAAAGACGCGAAGGTCCAAATGTTATTGTTGATTTAAATAAGGCCCTGGGTATTATCCCTCCAGAAGAACAAGTTCGTAATGATCACTATACCCCCGGAGCTAGATTAAGAGTATTAATCTTAAAAGCCGAAGAAACTAATAAGGGCCCAAAAATAATTGTCTCTCGAGCTCATCCCGAAGTAGTTAATAAAATATTCAATCTAGAAGTTCCTGAAATCGCCAGCGGAGTTGTAGAAATCAAAGCCATAGCTCGCGATCCTGGAGCCAGAACAAAAATTGCTGTTCATAGTAAAGAAGAAAATATTGATCCTATTGGTTCTTGCGTTGGCCAAAAGGGCTCCCGTGTTCAAACCATTATTAATGAATTGGGTGGGGAAAAGATAGATATTATTCAGTGGGATAAAGAGCCAACCAATTTTATTAAAAATTCTCTATCTCCAGCTAAAATTTCTAACATTGAAATAAATAAAAAAGAAAATTCCGCCATTGTACAAGTTGAGGAAGATCAAATGTCTTTGGCTATTGGCCGCGGTGGTCAAAATGTAAAATTAGCTGCTAAATTAACTGGTTGGAAAATAGATATTGAAGGAGCAGAAAACTTTTTAGACAAAAAAGATGTTGAAAAACCTAAAGATTCGTCCGCTAAATTCTCAACAAAGTCGGAAGCAAAAGACCAGGAAACTAAAAAAGAAAAAAGCAAAAAATCTAAGAAGCCCAAAACTAAAAAACTAGAAAATAAGGAAATAGAAGTTCAAAAAGTCAAAGAAGAAAAGACAGAAAAACAAGAGGACAAAGAGATAGAAAAAAAGATAGAAGAAAAATCAAAAAACTCCAAAAAACCCAGAACTAAAAATTCCAAATAATAAAATATAAACCAACCCCCACCATCTCCCCCTTAGTAAGGGAGAGAGGGGGGGATAAAATTGGAAGCGAGAGTTAAAAATGCCAACTTTTACCTTTTAACTTTTGCCTTTCAACTAAAAAACCTATGAGTCAAACAATAATCTTTGCCTTGGGGGCCTCTTTAGTGGCTATTTTTTACAGCTTAATTGTTGGAAAAAGCATCTCTAAAAAAGATGCCGGAGATGAAAAAATTAAAAAGATAGCTCAAGCTATCCACGAAGGTGCCATGGCCTTTTTAAATAAAGAATATAAGGTCTTGCTAATTTTTGTTGTTGTTATTGCTGTTTTATTAGGAATCGGCATGGGAGAATGGAAAGCTGGCTTGGCCTTTATCACTGGTGCTATATTTTCAGCACTAGCTGGCAATATTGGTATGCGTATTGCCACTAAGGCCAATTCTCGCACAGCTGTAGCCTGTCGAAGTGGCATTAATCCTGGTTTAAAAATAGCTTTTTCTTCTGGAACCGTAATGGGCTTAGGCGTAGTTGGCTTCGGACTTTTAGGAATTTCTTTAATGTTTTTAATGGCTGGCAGCACTATCACTCAAAGTGCTACTAACATTATGTATAGTTTTGGTTTTGGAGCTTCCTTGATTGCTCTTTTTGCTAGAGTAGGCGGTGGTATTTATACTAAAGCCGCTGATGTTGGGGCTGACTTGGTTGGCAAAATAGAAAAAAACATTCCTGAAGATGATCCTCGCAATCCAGCTACTATAGCTGATAATGTTGGTGATAATGTTGGTGATGTAGCTGGTATGGGAGCTGATCTTTTTGAATCTTATGTGCAATCAATTATCGCCGCTATGATTATTGGCGCCGCGGCCTTTAAAACTGGAAGTGGAATAACCCTCCCGTTGCTCTTAGCTGGCGCTGGGATATTTTCTGCTATTTTAGGAACATTATTTGTAAAAACTAATGATGAAAAAAAGATCCACAGTGCTTTAAATAGAGGTATTTTTGGAGCTGCAACTTTAATGACTATAATTTCTTATTTTATAATCACTCGTACTGGAAATGACATAAAAATATTTTATGCCATGTTAATTGGTTTAGCTGGCGGAATCATTATTGGCTTAGCTACCGAATATTTTACTTCTGGCAGTAAAAAACCTGTCCAAAGCATTGCTCAAGCCTCTAAAACTGGGGCCGCTACAAATATTATTCAGGGCTTATCTATAGGAATGATATCAACCATTATTCCTGTTTTAGTAATTTCCTTAGCTATTGTTTTTGCCCATCAATTAATGGGTTTATATGGTATTGCTATTGCCGCTGTAGGTATGCTTTCTACTTTAGGAATTACCTTAGCTACTGACTCTTATGGTCCAGTGGCTGATAATGCCGCTGGTATCGCAGAAATGGCTGGCATGGGACAAGATGTTCGTGAAAGAGCTGAAAACTTAGATGCTGTTGGAAATACTACTGCTGCCATTGGCAAAGGTTTTGCTATTGGTTCGGCTGGCTTAACTGCTCTAGCTTTATTTTCTAGCTTTACTCAAATATTAAAACAAAACGGCTTAAGCAGTGTTATTGATATTACAGAACCAACTATTATTGTGGGGTTATTTATTGGTGGATTACTCCCTTTTGTATTTTCGGCTTTAACCATGAGTGCTGTAGGCAAAGCTGCTTTTAAAATGGTGGAGGAAGTCCGCCGCCAATTTAAAGAAATCCCGGGAATTATGGAAGGCACTGCTCAAGCTGACCATGAAAAATGTATTGCTATCTCCACTAATTCAGCTTTGAAAGAAATGATTATTCCTTCTTTATTAGCTATTATAATTCCTATTTTAGTCGGCCTTTTATTGGGCGTCCGGGCCTTAGGTGGTTTAATCGCTGGCTCTACGGTCTGTGGATTTTTAATGGCCGTATTTATGTCTAATGCTGGCGGAGCCTGGGACAACGCTAAAAAATATATTGAAGCCGGGCATTTGGGTGGTAAGGGTAGTGATGCTCATAAAGCTGCTGTTACTGGCGACACTGTCGGCGATCCATTTAAAGATACTTCTGGTCCTTCCTTAAATATCTTAATCAAGCTTATTTCCATTGTTTCATTGATTTTTGTAATGATTTTTATATAATATAAAACAGTTTATTTTAAAAACCTCGTTAATTAACGGGGTTTTAGTTTCTTAGTATTGACAAAATTGACAGGATAATTTATATTTAGATATTATTAAAAAATCAGGAGGATATATGCCAAACGGAAAAAAATGGCCAACCATTCTACAGGACCTAAACAAAGGAGATGGGGTCAAAATAAGTTTCTCTTTTCAGGGCAGAAAAAAAATTACTGGAATTGTCTCTACTATTAAAAAAGTCGCTAATGCTATTTTCGTAAACATTGTTGACCTCGAAAAAACGTATAAGACCTTTTCAAAAAAACCTTTCAAATATGCATTAGCCATATATAATGAAAGGACTGTCTATTTGACAGTTGATGACGGAGGTATTAGGGAGGTACGTTTTAAAATAAAAAAAGCATAGAATATCAATCAAGGAATTTAAACTACTAGCGGTTAGCGGTTTGAATTCCTTTTTTTATTATATTTAATACGAAAAAAGTCCCGATATAAATATCAGGACTTCTAAATTAAGAAAATTAGGACTCTCCTCTAGAAATAAATAAATTATTAATTTGCTAATAATTCATCATTTATTTTTAAAACCTCCTTTAAAGAAACCCAGGGGAATTTTACTATAATGTATAAAATTGCTACCACAGTTACTATAACAGCAAGTTTTTCTAAATGAAAAATGTACATCAGCAAACCTAACACTAATACTACCGAAATTTTAATAAAAAGGGTGAACAAAACTAATTCATTTACATAGCTCCAAATTCGAACTGCTATCCCCAGAAAAAAGATCGGTTTGCCTTGTTCTTTTCTCAGCTTGTCTATATCATCACGAACCTTTAAAGAAGCGAAAATCATTATTCCACCCATAAATAAAAATAGGACGAAACATTGGGCAAAATATTTAACTACCATATTCATTGTCATACGATCCTCCATCGGATTTATTTGATATATAAATATTAACCTTATAAATTAAAAAACGCAAGGTCTCTATTCTTCTTCACCATTAATCCAAATTTAAAAACCTAAAACCTAAAACCTAACAAGCTAACTGCTAATAAGCTAATTCATTTGACTTCTGCTTAACAAAACCCTAAAATAGAGCTAATATAATAATAGAATTTTAAATTTTAAATTTTAAAAGAAAAATTAATTAATTAATTTTAAAGTTATGAAAAGCGATTTTAAACCTATCTATGATTTGGAGGATAGAACATGTAAATTCGGCGAGGAAATTATCTTATTTTGCAAAGAATTAAAACCAGATTTAATCAATAAACCGATTATCAATCAAATAATCCGCTCTGGAACAAGTGTAGGAGCAAATTATTTAGAGGCTAATGGAGCTTCTTCAAAAAAAGATTTTAGAAACAAAATACACTTTTGTAAAAAAGAAATCCAGGAGACAAAACATTGGCTAAAGATGATGGCGAGATGTAACCCTGAAAAAAAATTCACTATCCAAAAAATTTGGCAAGAAGCCCATGAATTAACTTTAATCTTCGGCAAAATAGCCTCTTCATCAAAATAATAATTTAATATCTAATTTATTTTAAAATTAATAATAAACCTATGTTTAAAAATGAGGGTCCAAAAAACATTAAAGACACTGAAACCATTATTGGTGAATCGGTGGTAGTGGAGGGTGATTTTAATGGTAATGGCAATATTGTTATTGAAGGAAAATTAAATGGAAATCTATCAACTGATGGTCATATTTTGATTGGTGAAAAAGCAGAGATTAATGCTGATGTTAAGGCTGGCAGTGCCTTTGTTTCTGGTCAAATAAAGGGCAATGTTAAAATTAATAATTCTCTAGATATTGCTAAAACCGCTAAAATAACTGGCGATATTGAAGCCAGTTCAATTGCTATGGAAGCTGGTTGTAAAGTAAATGGTTGTGTTAAAATGAATGGTTCTGAAAAATTTGAAAAAAAAGACATTTCTGCAAAAGAAGATAATGAATCAGAAATATAAAAATTTTTCCCTGCTTGTAACTTGAAACTTGTCCCGCGAAGCAGGCAACAATTATATTATAAATAGAGGCGGGATAACTTTAAACTATTTATGTATCTCTATATATATGATTCTTGTTTAAAAGATAAAAAATACAAGAATTTAATCAACAAAATTGAGAATAAAATTATTGACCTGGATATTAAGGGCAAGGATTTGCATTTGAATTTATTAAAAAATGTTGGTGATTTTATAGACCGAGAAATAAAACAAGGAGCTCATACTGTAGTAATTATTGGTGATGATAATACTTTTAGCCAGGCCTTAAATAATATTATCTCTAAAGATATTGTTATAGGTTTTATCCCCACAGATGCTAAAAGCGTTTTTGCTCAAATTTTTGGCATTCCTTATGGTGAATTGGCTTGTGACGTATTGAGTGGACGAATTATTAAAAAAATAGATGTGGGTAAAATCAACCAAAAATATTTTTTGCATTCCGTGCAAATAGAAAATGCTGATAATGTGATTATAAAAATAGACAATTTTGAAATTAAAACCACTGCTAATAATAAAATTATCATTAAAAATTTTGACCAGAAAAATTTACTTGGCAATCATATTTCTAATCCTACTGATGGAATTTTAGAAATGTATATTGAAAAACCCGGCAAACTATTTACCAAAAGCTCTCAACACAGCTTATTTGTAACCAAAGAAGTAAATATTACTTCTAAAAATGACTCCGTGCCTTTATTATTAGATAATTACCAAAAAATCAATACTCCAGCTAAAATTAGTGTAATAAAAGAAAAACTCCAAATGATTGTTGGTTCTAATCGACAATTTTAAATGTTTTATATTAATAAGTTCGTATATAAGGAGTTAGGCGAAATTTTATTTTTCTTACGCTAATCTAAAAATATGACGAGAGACGAAATAACCAATCATTTGGCTGATAAATTTAAAAATAATTCTTTTGTGTTTGCTTTTTGGCTTGAAGGTGCAGACGTTCATAACAGAGTCGATGAATATTCTGATATTGATATATGGATCGACGTTGAAGATAATCATGAATCAGAAATATTAAACGAAATTGAAGTTATTTTGTCAGAACTTGGGAAAATAGACTTTACTCATGAAATAAATCATTCTCATCCAAAAATAAGACAAAAGTTTTTTCATCTTGAAGGAACTTCGGAATTTCTAATAATCGATATTTGTTTACAAAGTCATTCGAGAATTTTTTGGTATAGAGAAGGATTCCAAGACGAAAAAGCAAAAATCATTTTTGATAAAAGTAATGTTATCCAATACAAGCAAGTTAACCAACAAGAATTCGACGAGGAAATTTCAACAAGAATCAAAGAATTGAAAAAAACTTTTCTTTTCTTTCAAGCTTGGGTCAAAAAATCAATAAATCGTAATAATTTCCTTGAAGCACTTGGCTCATATCATGAAAAGGTTTTACAACCTCTTGTTGAAATTCTAAGAATAAAGCATCAACCAACCAAAAATGATTTTTACCTCAAAGACATCTCGAAAGATATACCAAAAAAACTTTTGTCAGAGTTGGAAGATTTATACAAAATAACTTCAATTGAGGATATAAAAACGAAGAGCCAGAAAGCAAAAGAATTATTTTTTAGCGTTGTCGAAAATACCGAAAAATAAAACATCGCATAACAGCACGTATCTGGTTCGGCAGATTGGACGCAATTTGATTCAAAAGGAATGTCAAATCTACCTCTCCCAAATTTCGCAAAAAACTATTAGATTCTAAAAGAAATTTTTGCGAAACTTCAGATACACGCGAACGTTATGTGAAATATTTATTTTTCCAATCAATAAAAACATGGACTATTTTCAAAAATTAAAAGCAATTGCTAAAGGGTTAAATAAAAAATATCCCAATGGAAATAAACCATTTCAAATTATTACCCGGCTATCTGAAGAAACCGGTGAATTAGCAAAGGAAGTAAATCATTTTGAAAAAACTGGAAAAAAAATAGAAAAATATGGTCCACCTGATAAAAATAATTTGGCAAAAGAAGTGCAAGATATTTTTCGTTCAGCTTGGCATGTTGCTTTATATTACAATATTGAAAAAGAATTACTAAATTCAATAGACAAGCGCTTTAAAAAATTAAAAAAGGACAGCTACATTAAGGACAAAAATTTAAAAAAATAAATCTGACATATCACATACCAAAAAACCACTCAGTAAAACTGGGTGGTTCTAAAAAATAAACTACCACCCCGTCTGCGGAGTGATTTCTATCATGTCGACTTTGTCAGCTAGGACATATTATATTAATATCTGCGAACATTACAAAAATTTAGTTAGAATTTGAATGAGACATACGTTAAAAAACTTTGACTATTTGAGGAGTGGAATGACAATGAAACGACGAGTTTCAAAGTTTTAGGATGTTGAATGATTAAATTATCTAAATTTTTGTACAGTTCGCGATTTTGCGGAGCCACCACTTTTTTAAAAAGGGGTGACAAAAGAAAAAAATCGTATTTAAACACATGCACCATCTAAAGCTAATAGCTTTCCCCTTTAATAAAACACCTAATTAATTTAGATGTTTTTATTTTATCTAAAATCTTTTAGACTGCTAAAGGTGCTTCTTTTTTATTGGACTTAGTTTTTATTAAATCTTTTAAATAAACTGTATTATCTTCTA
This sequence comes from uncultured Gammaproteobacteria bacterium, assembly GCA_964639335.1. Classification (GTDB taxonomy): domain Bacteria; phylum Patescibacteriota; class Patescibacteriia; order UBA1558; family S5-K13; genus JAIOTH01. The sequence continues at coordinate 35,078 of CAZXCJ010000001.1, forward strand.
CAATCATTTTATCTTTTTCTAAACTAATTACTTGCTCAAAATGGATAATCATTAATTCTCCGGTAATTTTTTTCACTAAATTATTGGGCTTTATTAAATACTGAATAATCTTATGCGTATCTGTGTCTATTACAAAATCAGCAATACAACCTAATTCCTGATTACTTTGAGTTTCAACTTTCAATCCAATTAGTTGTTCTTTGCTTAAGCGCATATTATTTTGAATCAATAATTTCTGGCTGAGCTAATTTTGGAGGGTCTTGAGAAATATTTTCATTAACAGCTTTATTAATAATATATTGGTCTAAAACATTTAACAAAGTCATTATTAACCAATACAAGGCTAAGCCGCCTGGGAAACTAGCCGCAATAAAAACTGTGATTATGGGCATAAAATACATCATTTGCTTGCTCATGGTCTGAGCCATACCTGCATTTTTTGGAACTGGAGTAGATTTTTTCTTTTTCATTAAAATCATGCTATGCCAAAATTGAGCTGCCCCTGCTAAAATAGCTAAAACTATCTGGGGTTTAGCTAAATCAATAACCCCTAACATTATAGGGTTTAAATATCCAGGGTTGGAAACAAAAGGATAAAGCAAATTAAAATTAGTATCTATTAAGCCAGTTCTAAAAACTCGGAAAACAGCAATTATAACTGGTAATTGAATTAGAAGAGGCAGACAGGAAGATAAAGGATTAATTTTTTCTCTCTTATACAAGCTCATCATTTCTTGCCCTAATTTCTCTTTATCGCCCTTATGTTTCTCTTTTAAAGCATCCATTTTGGGCTGTAAATCCTGGAGGGCCTTTTGAGATTTTAAACCTTTATGAGACAGTGGCCATAAAATTGCTTTAACTACAAGCGTGAGTAATATAATAGATATTCCAATATCTGGAATTAAATTATAAAAAAAGATTAATAAATTAAATAAAGGTTGGTATAAAACTGTATTAAATAAATCTCCCATATAGTTTTTATTTCTTTATTATTAAATAATTAATTACAAAATTACAAATTACCTATTACCAATTACTCCTTGCCTATTCCACTGGATCATGCCCGCCTTTAGAAAAAGGATTACAGCGCAAAACTCTCCAAACAGATTTTAAAACTCCTTTAAAAATTCCATATTTCTGAATTGCTTTATAACCATATTCTGAACAAGTTGGATAATATTTGCAATAACCTTGCGGATGTTTATATTTAAACCAACCCGTGTCTGGCGATAAAGTTTTTTGATAAAACTTGATTAAAAATAATAATGTTTTTTTCATATTTTAGTCGCTAGTCGCCAGGCATTAAACCTTAAATAAGACATAATAAATTTCTATATCCCAACACCCAATGACTAATGCCTAATTAACAACTTCGCTTTTTTTAATAAATACAATATTTCTTTTTCTGTGTCCTGGTATTTTAAAGCTAAAACTCCTTTTTTAACAAAAAAAACTAAATTATAAGATTTTTTAATTTGTTCTAAATTTAATCTAATAATTTCGTAAATTCTGCGCCTAATTTTATTTCTTTCTACGGCTTTTTTAGAAATCTTAGCGGAAATTACTATAGCAAAACAATTGGTTTCTTTTTTGGTCTTTATAAATCTTAGAACAAAATTATTACTATAAAATTTATATGGTGATTTTAAAATTTGATCAAAATCCTTTTTTTTATGTAAACGAAACTTTTTAGCAATCATTTTGCTAATTTAATATTTTTTATTTTCTGCGCTTACGGAAAGCTTTTTTCGCCCCTTGGTTCTTCTTCTTTTTAAAATTCTTTTACCACCAACAGAGGACATTCTTTTCATAAAACCATGTTTTCTTAGTCTTTTTCTTTTCTTTGGTTGATATGTTCTTTTAGGCATAAATTTGTTCAAATAATCAAAAAATCGTTAAATCAAAAAATCAATTACCTTCTTGATTTATTGATTCAATGTAGATTAAGAATATCAGTTTTAAATGTTTTGGTCAATATTGTGTTATTGTTTTTTAAACTATAATTAGCTAAGATTAAAATAATGAAAAGAGTAAAACTAAAAATATAAAATTAAAAATAACTTTTAACTTTCTACTTTATACTTTTCACCCTGTGAAATTATCGCGAAGCGATACTATTTCACAGGGTAAACTATAATCTTATGACCAAATTTGAATTTTTAAAACAAAATAATGAAATCCAGCATGAAAAAACTCTAGACAGATATGCCCAAAAACTTAAAGCTTTAATAATAGAGCAGGAATATAAAATAAATCCTATAATTGAGGCTAAATTAAAAAAATATCTTCAAGAAAAAGATGTTAAAAAATTAAATATTAGTGAAGAGAATATTTTAAATCAAGCTATAGAGTTAATTAAACAGGAAAATGGAGGAGTATTACCTGAAGCTTTAGAAAAAAAAGATGAAAACTTAGAAGCTGCTTAAGTAATAAAAAATGGTAATTAGTAATTTGTAACTATTTTAGATACTTCTTCATTCCTACTTCTTGGTCTTTCAAGCCAAATTTTTTATAAAAAGGAATTAGTTTTTTATCACAATCCAAAACTATTTTATAACAACCCTTGGCTTTAGCTGTTGCTATGGCTTTTTTTATTAAAGCACTGGCAATTCCTTGGCCTTCATATTCTTTGCGGGTCACTGCATCCTCAATATGCCCAGCCAATTTACCACCTCGCAAAAATTTTTGCTCTAATAATAAAGTAACTGAAGCAATAATTTGCCCATCATCTTTTTCAGCTATAAAAATAATAGAATTTTGCTTATTTATTTTTTCTAAAATTTTTTCAGCTTGTTTTTGATTTATATCCCCAACAAAAGAGAGGTAGCTTAATGTTTTTAAATAACCTTTTTTTGGATCTAAATCTTGAGTGGTTAATTTTTTAATTTGATAATTTAACTTAGTCATAAATTTAACTTAATTTTATATTTATAATCATACCCTATCTTCTAAAAAGCGTCTATGATCTATAATATAAAAAACCAGAAGACGAATCTCCTGGTTTATAAAATTTTTAACTCTACAAGTCTAAGAAAAAAACTCCTCTACATAAAAAAGTGTGTTCCTTATAAAGAATTATTTCAACCTCTACTGGCTTATTAGAGGATTTAAAAAATTCAATAAATTTCTCCCAAAGAAATGGATTAAATTCAGTGCTTCTGTTGCCGGTTCCAAAAATTATATCTTTCTCTTTTTTTAGAATAGATAATTTATCCTTTTTTTTAGAACCAAAACAACAACTTGGATTAATAATGATAGCAATTTTATCAAAATTATGATAATTATTAATAAAATTAATATCTATTAAATCTTCCATACCAGCAATACCTTGAAAAACAATCTGATTAACATTTTGACTGTCAATTTTTTTCTTTTCTAACTTTTTGTTTTTTATTTCATGATAAAGAAAAAAAATCAAAAATTTAAAAAACCAACGCATTACCTTTCTAAAAGAATTATCCTTTTCTATTTCTAAGAGTTTTTGCATTTACTTCCTCCTGCTTTTTTATCTATTGATATTTTCACTATAATTTTATATAATACATTAACTAGATTTTCTGTCAATAGAGGGCTAAAAAATTATTAAAACTTATACCCGCTTTATCAACAATTTATAAACATTTATTAATTCTAATTTATAGGTTAGAATACTAACACTGGTCTTAAAAATAAAATATTATCATCATGAATCCTGTTAGATGTTTTAATTATTTCTCAAATAATATTTAACGGATTAAACAATATTGTATATTTATTTTATATTTACTATAGATTAAAAAATAATATCTAACAGGATGAATAAAGAAAAAATTTGGCAAGCTGTTTTGGGAGAATTAGAGCTTTCAATTTCTAAAGCCAGTTTTACCACTTGGTTTAAAAACACTTATATCTTAGATATTGAAAAAGAAAATGTTTTAATTGCTGTTCCAAATGGCTTTACTAAAAGATGGTTAGAAAGTCGCTATAACAAAAATATTTTAGAGGCCTTAAATAATATTTTAAAAGACCAGGGTATAAAAAATTTAATTTTTAAAATTTCTCCAGACATAAAACATTCTGAAAAAAAAGAAAAGATTAGTCTAAAAGAAATAACTAAAAAATATTCAGAAAAAAGTACTAAGCTTTCTATAAATGGAACCTATATTTTAAATCCTAAATATACTTTTAATGGATTTATAGCTGGTAAACAAAATGAATTAGCTAAAGCCGCTTGTGTGGCCGTTGCTAAAGAACCTGGCCAGGTCTATAATCCACTTTTTCTCTATGGAGAAGTGGGGTTAGGAAAGACTCATTTAATGCAATCCATAGGCAATGAAATCAAAAAAACCCTTCCTAAATATAAAATGATTTACATTAGTAGTGAGGATTTTACTAATGATTATGTTAAATCCATTCAATCTGGTAATATGGATAACTTTAAAAAAAAATATCGTGAATTAGATATCTTACTAGTTGATGATATTCAATTTATGAAAGGTCAGGAAAGAACTCAAGAAGAGTTTTTTCATACTTTTAATGCCTTACATCAGCAAAACAAACAAATAGTTATTAGTTCTGATAGGCCGCCAAAGTCATTGCCAGCTATAGAAGAAAGATTAACCTCTCGTTTTGAAAGTGGCATGATTGCAGACATAGGCCATCCAGATTTAGAAACAAGAATAGCCATTTTAAAATCAAAAATTAAAGAAAAAAACATTAAATTAGAAATTTCCGAAGATGTTATTACCTATATTGCTAATATTGCCAGTAATAATGTCCGTGAGTTAGAGGGGGCTTTAAATAGAGCTATGGCTGTTCATGAATTAAATAATGAAGAAATAAATATTGATTCTGTAAAAGAAATACTAGGCAAACTATCTTCTTCTCAAAAAAGCGTTGGTATTAACACTAAAAAAATAATAAAGACAATCTCTGAATATTTTGAATTAAAATTAGAAGATTTAAAAGGCAATTCTCGCAAAAAGGAATTAGTAGTCCCTCGGCAAATATGTATGTATTTAATGCGTAAAGAAATTAATGCCTCTTATCCAAATATAGGTTCAGAATTGGGTGGCCGAGATCACACTACTGCTATCCATTCCTATAATAAGATAAATAAAGAGATTAAAAATAATGACAAAATAAAGAATGATATTGAGTTAATTAGACAGAGGTTGTATGGATAGAGAATAAAGGAAACAAGAAATAAAAATTACTAATTACCTATTACTAACCTATTATTAACCTTGTTAATAAACTGTTTATAAGAGTGGCTAATGTTGAGGAAAAAAATGTGTATAAAACTGGGGATATAAATAAGATTGTTTTTATCCACTAAATATTCTAAGAGTTATTACTATATTCCTGAACAGATTTTAAACAGCTACAATCCTTCTAAGCAGGGTTAAAAATGGTTTATACACATAAAAACACTAAGCTTATTATTATTATTAATTTTATATATATAAATCTATAAATAATAATTAATTCCAATTTAATGTGATTGGAAATAGAGGATAAAAAAATATGAATATAATATGTTTACAAGAAAATTTAATTAAAGGATTGAATATTGTTAGTCATTTAGCAGGTAAAAATACTACTTTGCCAATACTAAACAATATATTAATACATGCTAAAGATGGAGAAATAATACTAACAACCACTAATTTAGAAATAGGAGTAAATTGTAAAATAAGAGGAAAAGTAAAGAAAGAGGGTAAATGTACAGTTCAAGCCCGACTTTTAACAGAGTTTATTAATTTATTGCCTAAAGAAAATATTTTATTAGATTATGAAAATAACAAATTAAACGTTAGATGTCTCAAAGATAAAACTTCTATAAATACATTAAGTGCTGATGATTTTCCTTTAATACCTAGTATAGACTCTAAAAATAAATATGTAGTAAAAATAAAAGAATTAAGAAATGCTTTATCAAAAGTAGTTTTCGCTGTAGCTATGGATACCACTAGACCAGAAATTTCAGGGGCTTTATTTAGTATAGAAAATAAAAAAATGACTATAGTGGGTACAGATTCTTATCGTTTAGCAGAAAAATCTATTAATCTAGAAGAATCATCTTCTGATCAAAAAATTATAGTACCAATAGAAACAATTCAAGAAGTTTTAAGAATAATGAGTGACACTGAAGAAGAAAATATGGAATTTTATTTAGAAGAAAATCAAATCTTGTTTGAGTTAGATAATATTGAATTAGTCTCTCGGCTAACAGAGGGTTCTTATCCGGATTATAAGCAAATTATTCCTAGCGGAGCTAAAACTAAAACAGAAATAGATATTAGAGATTTTATGCAAGCAGTTAAAAGAATTAGTTTATTTTGTAAGCCAGGAATTAATGATATTAAATTAAATTTTGTCCCTAATAAAAATGAGATAATTATTAGCTCTATTAGTGACCAATTAGGTGAAGGCATGACTATCGTTTCTTCTAAAATTGAAGGTGAAGAAAATGAAATAACTTTTAATTATAGATATTTATTAGATGGTTTAAATAATATTTTAGGCGATAAATTGGTCTTAGAGATTAATGATAGCGGTAGCCCAGGATTAATAAAATCAGACAAAGATCAAAATTATATTTATATTATTATGCCTATTAAACAATAAAGAGTAAGTATTAAGCAGTAAGAAGTAAGCATTAAGCAGTAGGTAGTAAACTTTAAAATTTAAGTATATGGATAAGAATATCGTTCGAAAAGCAAGAGAATATGCTGTTTCTGAAATAAATAAATTCGGATCTCCATCAAAAGATCTTTTTGAGCTTTCTGAAAATAAAGCCATAGAAATCGCTAAAGATTTTGATGTAAATATCGATATTGTAAAGATAGGAGTTTATTTAATGGATGTTAAATTAGGACAGGCAATAAAAGAAAATCGAATTACTGAACATATAAAGATGAGCGTAGATGCTACTAAAGAATTTTTAAATGAATTTGAAATTACTGATGATGAAAAAGGTAAAATATTAAATTGTGTAGAAGCCCATCATTCTCAAATTCCTTTCATTTGTAAGGAAGCAGAAATATGCTGTAATGCTGATTGTTATCGCTTTATTCATCCTAGGGGAGTGTTTACCTATTTAAATATATTGGGTAGGAGATTTGATAATATAGATGCTTGTTTAGAACAAGTAGAAAAAAAGATGGAAGAAAAACATAATGCTCTTTCTTTAGATGTTTGTAAGAAAGAATTAGAAAAATATTATCAAGAGTTTAAAAAGTTTATTAATGCTTCTCGTTTAAAATAGAGTATTTTAAATTTTGTACAGACGCAAGGCATTGTGTCTCTCCCAACTTTTACCTTTTAACTTTTGACTAATTTTCCTATTTTCATTTGACAAAGTTTTTATAAAAGTATATAATCTATTGACAAAAGAATACAAAACTGCTATTCTTTTTATAACCTTATTATTTTATATAATGTTTATTTTATATAAGTAAATTTTTTGTAAATAACTCTTCCAATTGGATGGGGTTATTTTGTTATTTAAACATTTTTTCTTAAATAAAAAATAAAAAAGAACTCATTAAGAATATTTATGGGGAGGGGGTTTTATGTAAGTATTTCTTTTCTGTATAATTGAGTATTTAAAAAATAAGCTATTTTATATATTTATAATTTTTAATATCTTTAAAAATGAATAAAGAAAATAGAAAATATTTTACTAAGTTTAGAAACGCTATTAAATTGCCGGATTTAATTGAAATACAGAAGAAGTCATATAAATGGTTTTTTGAAAAAGGTTTAAAAGAGCTCTTTGAAGAAGTATCTCCAATAAGAGATTTTACGGGCAGGGATTTAGAGCTTTATTTTTTAGATTATCGTTTAGAAGATCCTAAATTTGACGAAGTTCATTCTCGAGAAAGAAATACCACTTATGAGGCGCCTCTGCGAATTAATGCCAAATTAAAAAATAATCGTAGCGGAAGCTCTAAAGAACAAGAAATATATTTAGGTGATTTTCCTTTAATGACAGAAAAAGGAACTTTTATTATTAATGGCGTGGAAAGAGTGGTTGTGTCTCAGTTAGTTAGAAGTGCTGGGGCTTTTTTTACTTCCCAAACGTATTTAGGTCGAAATTATTATGGAGCAAAAATAATTCCTAATCGGGGGGCCTGGTTAGAAATAGAAACTGATCCTAAAAAGAAAGTTTTATATGTTAATATAGATAGAAAAAGAAAAGTTGCGATTACGGCTATTTTAAGAGCATTTGGTTATGTAACAGACGAAGAAATTATTGATTTATTTAAGGATGTAGACAATCATCCAGAAGTTAGTTTTATAAAAAATACTCTTGAAAAAGATATCTCTAAAAACCAAGAAGAGGGCTTAATAGAAATATATAAAAGAATCAGACCAGGGGACATGGCAACGGCTGACAATGCTAAGTCCTTAATTTTTTCTATGTTTTTTGATTTCTCTCGATACGATTTAGGAAATGTAGGCCGATATAAATTAAATAAAAGATTTAATCAGGACTATGCCATTATTAATAAACATAGAACTCTAAAAAAAGAAGATTTAGTTAATGTTATTAAAGAAATTATTAGATTAAATCTAAGCCAAGAACCTGCTGATGATATTGATCATCTAGGAAACAGAAGAGTCCGGGCTGTAGGCGAATTAATTCAAAATAGATTTAGGATTGGTTTAGCTAGAATGGAAAGAATTATTAAGGATAGAATGAGCACAGCTGATGTAACTAGTTTAACTCCCAATTTATTGATTAATGCTAAACCGGTAATAGGCACTATTAGAGAATTTTTTATGAGTTCCCAGTTATCTCAATTTATGGACCAGACCAATCCTTTAGCAGAATTAGAGCATAAAAGAAGATTGTCGGCTCTTGGCCCAGGTGGTTTATCTAGGGAAAGAGCAGGATTTGAAGTTAGAGATGTCCACAGAAGCCATTATGGAAGAATTTGTCCGATTGCTACTCCAGAAGGACCTAATATTGGTTTAGTAGGACATTTATCTTCTTATGCCAGAATAGATGAATATGGTTTTTTACAAACTCCTTTTAGAAAAGTTATTAATAAAGTAAATAATATTCCTAATAAAACCAAGGGATATACTTTAAGAGAAAGCATTAAAGATTCTCAAACCAGAAAAGTTATTTTTGGTTCAGGAATGTTTATAAACGATACAGTGGCTAAAAAATTAGCAAAGTATAAAAGCATTAAGGAGATAAAAATTATTCCTGTGGTTACTAGCCAAGTTGTTTATTTAGATGCCTTTACAGAAGAAAAAGCTATAACTACAGCGGCCAACACTCCAGTAGATGAAAATGGTCATTTTATAGAAAAGCAAGCAGAAATTAGGGTTCATGGCCAGCCAACTTTTGATGATGTGGAAAAAATTGATTATATGGATGTAGCGCCTAATCAGATTATTAGTATTGCTACTTCTTTAATTCCCTTTTTAGAACATGATGATGCTGTCCGAGCTTTGATGGGCTCTAATATGCAGAGACAATCAGTGTCTTTAATAAATCCACAAGCACCTATTATTGGCACTGGGGTTGAAGGGCGAGCAGCTGGTGATAGCGGACAAGTTACACGAGCTAAAGAGGACGGAAAAGTTCTTTCTGTACAAGCGAATGAAATTGTTATTAAAAGTAAAAAGAAAAAAATTAGATATACTTTATCAAAATTTGCCCGCTCTAATGCTTCCACCTGTATGAATCAGCGTCCTATTATTAGCAAAGGCGACGCAGTTAAAAAAGGAGATGTTATTGCAGATGGAGCCGCTGTTGATCACGGAGAATTGGCTTTAGGGAGAAATGTTTTAGTGGCTTATATGCCCTGGGAAGGTGGAAATTATGAAGATGCTATTTTAATTTCTGAAAATTTAGTTAAAACAGATGCTTATACTTCTATTCATATAGAAAATTATTCTATAGAAGTTCGAGATACAAAATTAGGTCCAGAATTAATTACCCGCGATATCCCTAATATAGGGGAAGAAAGATTAAAGGATTTAGATAGCGAGGGCATTATTAGAATAGGAGCTACTGTAAAATCAGGAGATATTTTAATAGGTAAAATTACTCCTAAAGGAGAAACAGAATTGTCAGCGGAAGAAAAGCTTCTTAGGGCTATTTTTGGTGAAAAGGCTAAAGATGTTAAAGATTCATCTTTATATCTTGAACATGGCGAACATGGGAAGGTTGTAGATATAAAATTTTTTTCTAGAAAAAAGGGCGATAAATTATCAGCTGGAGTAATAAAGACAATTCAGATTAGCATTACTCAGCTTAGAAAAATTCAAGTAGGAGATAAAATGGCTGGCCGACATGGTAATAAGGGAGTTATTTCCAGAGTTATTCCTCAAGAAGACATGCCTTTTATGGAAGATGGAACTCCAATTGATATTATTTTAAATCCTTTAGGTATTATTTCTCGTATGAATTTGGGACAAGTTTTAGAGACTCATCTAGGCTTAGCTGCTAAAAAATTGGGATATCATGTAGCCACCCCTCCTTTAAATGGAGTAAAAATAGAGCAAATTAAAAAGGAATTGAAAAAAGCTGGTTATTCTTCAGATGGAAAAGTTCAGCTTTATGATGGTAAGACCGGAGAACCCTTTGATAATAGAACAACTGTGGGCATCTCTTACATGCTTAAATTAAATCATTTAGTAGAAGATAAAATTCATCAAAGATCTATTGGTCCTTATTCTTTAATTACACAACAACCCTTAGGTGGCAAGGCACAATTTGGTGGACAAAGATTTGGAGAAATGGAAGTCTGGGCCTTAGAAGCTTATGGGGCTGCGCATACTTTGCAGGAAATTTTAACTATTAAATCCGATGATGTTAATGGTCGAAGTAAGGCCTATGAATCAATTATTAAAGGTGAGGAAATTGAAAGGATTAATATTCCAGAAAGTTTTAATGTTTTAGTTAGCGAATTAAAGGCATTAGGGATAAATGTAGAATTATTAAAACATGGTAAGGCTATTAAGGAAACAGGTTCTAGCTTTTTAGATAAGGACAAAAGAGGAATAGAAAATTAAATTTTAAACTTTTAACTATATAATTATATGCCAACACCCTCTTCAACAAAAACAACGTTCACATTTAATGAGATTAGTAAAATGCCAGATTTTGATGAGATTAAGCTTAGTTTAGCTTCCCCGGAAAATATTAAGGCCTGGTCTAAGGGCGAGGTTTTAAAACCAGAAACAATAAATTATCGGACACAAAAACCAGAGAAAGATGGTTTATTTTGTGAAAGAATTTTTGGGCCAACTAAAGATTGGGAGTGTTATTGTGGAAAATATAAAAGAATTAGATATAAAGGAATAGTTTGTGATAAATGTGGAGTAGAAGTTACTAGAAAAAGTGTCAGACGGGAGCGTTTTGGGCATATTGAATTATCCACGCCAGTATCCCACATTTGGTATTTAAGAGGGGTACCTTCTAAAATAGGTATAATTTTAAATTTATCAGTTCAACAATTAGAAAAAGTAGTTTACTTTGCTAATTTTATAATTACAGAAGTAAAAGAAGAATTGAAAAAAGAAGTTTTAATTCAAATTAATCAAGAATTAAAACAAAAAATTAAATCTATTGACAAAGAAATAGAAAATAAATCAGTAGAGATAGATAAAAAAATAACAGAAGATAGAAAGAAAAAGAACGTAAAAGCAGTTAAAGAATTAGAGGAAGAAAAAAATAAATTAGTTGATTTAAAAGAAGAAAAAATAAAAAAATTAAATGAAGCCGGAGAAATAGCAAAAAAGGAATTAAAACAAATTAAGCCTCTTAAAGTTATTTCTGAGAGTAGCTACCGAGAACTTTCTTTAAAATATGGTCAAGTATTTAATGCTGATATTGGAGCAGAAGCTATTCAAAGATTATTAAAAAAGGTTAATTTAGAAAACGTTTTAAAAGATTTGAATGAAAAAATAAAAGATGTCCCTAGTTCCAAACAAAAGAAATTAATTCGCAGGGCTCGGCTTATTCAAAATTTTATTAAAAATAAAATTCGTCCAGAATGGATGGTTTTAAATTTTATTCCTGTTATTCCTCCAGACTTGAGACCGATGGTGCAATTAGACGGTGGACGTTTCGCGACGTCAGACTTAAATGATTTATATAGGAGAGTTATTAATAGAAATAACAGATTAAAGAGATTAAAAGATTTAAATGCTCCGGAAGTTATTTTAAGAAATGAAAAAAGAATGCTTCAGGAAGCAGTAGATGCCTTAATTGATAATAATGCTCGTCATGGAAAAACAGTTACTGCTTCTACTGGACAAAAAAGAATGTTAAAAAGTTTGGCAGATATGTTAAAAGGCAAACAAGGTAGATTTAGAAGAAATTTATTAGGAAAAAGAGTTGATTATTCTGGCCGCTCTGTGATTGTAGTGGGTCCTAAATTAAATTTAGATGAATGTGGTATTCCAAAAATAATGGCCTTAGAATTATTTAAACCCTTTGTAATTTCTAAATTAATTGAAAGAGAAATGGTTCATAATGTTCGGAGTGCTAAGAGGTATATTGAAATGGGTCATGATGAAGTTTGGGATATTTTAGAAGAAATTACTAAAAAGTCCTATGTATTTTTAAATAGAGCGCCTACTTTACATAGATTAGGCATTCAGGCCTTTAAACCCAAACTTATTGAGGGCAAGGCAATTCAAATTCATCCAATGGTTTGTGCGGCCTTTAATGCTGACTTTGATGGAGATCAAATGGCTGTTCATGTTCCTTTGACTAAAAGTGCCCTAAAAGAAGCAGAAGAAATTATGCTTTCCACTAAAAATTTATTAAAACCAGCTACTGGAGACCCAGTTGTGGTTCCCACTCAAGATATGGTTTGGGGGGCTAATTATTTAACTACTATTTTAAACGAGGATTTAGAGAAGAAAAAAATAAAAGTATTTCCTAATAGAGCTACGGTTTTGACCTCTTATGATTTGAAAAATATCAAACTTCAGGATGTAATAAAAGTGTATATTAAAGGAAAATTAGAAAAGACATCAGTAGGTAGAATTATTTTTAATAGGATTGTTCCGGAAAAGTTAGGGTTTGTTAATGAAGAATTAGATTCTTCAAAAGTAAGAAATTTAGTAGCTGCAGCTTTAGATATTTATGGGAATGAAAAGACCATTGAATTTTTGGATAGATTGAAAAAATTGACCTTAAAATTTATTACAAAATCGGGCTTGTCTTGGAGCATGTCCGATTTGCCTCAAGTAAAAGGAAAACCAGCTCTTATTGAAGCCGCCAATAAAGAAGTAATAAAAATTCAAGATTTATATGAGAGTGGGCTTTTAACTAATAAAGAAAGATATGTAAAAGTAGTGGAAACATGGACAAGGGTTAAAAGTGAAATTACAGAAAATTCCAAAAGTGGTTTTAACAAAAACAATTCAATCTATTCTATGATAAATTCAGGGGCGAGGGGCTCTTGGAGTCAGATGACTCAAATTATGGGCATGAAGGGACTGGTTATTAATCCAGCCGGAGAGATTATGGAACTTCCTATTAAGGCCTGTTTTAATGAGGGCTTAGATGTTTTGGAATATTTTATTTCTACTCATGGCACTAGGAAAGGTCTTTCAGATACAGCTTTAAGAACAGCTAGCGCCGGTTATTTAACTAGAAGATTAATTGATGTTTCTCAAGATATTTTAATTTTAGAAAAGGACTGCGGTGATAAAAAAGGGTTTTTAATCACCAAAGAAGAATCTAAAGAAATGGGGAAAACTTTAGGTCAAAGAGTATTGGGACGCTATGTTTTAGAGGATGTTAAGGATATTAAGGGTAAAACCATTGTTAAGAAAAATACTTTAATTAATAAAGAATTGGCTTCTTTAATAGATAAAACTGAAATAAATGAGATTAAAATGCGATCTCTTCTAACTTGTAAATTAACCAGAGGTGTTTGTCAAAAATGTTATGGTTATGATCTGGGATATAATAAATTAGTTAAAATGGGGACAGCTGTAGGTATTATAGCTGCTCAAAGCATTGGTGAGCCCGGAACGCAATTAACCATGAGAACTTTTCATACTGGAGGTATTGCTGGCGGAGACATTACCCAGGGTTTACCCCGAGTAGAAGAAATTTTAGAAGTAAGAAATCCCAAAATGCAAGCTGTTATAAGTGAAATATCAGGCAAGGTTAAAATTTCAGACATTGAAGAAGAAAATAAAAAATCTAAATTAATCCAGGTATTTTCTGATGAAAATGTTTTAGAGACCTATGAGATAAATAAACAGACAAAAGTTTTAATAAAAGATAAACAAGAAATTAAGAAAAAAGAAAATTTATTAGAAAAGAGTGGTCAAAAAATAAAATCTCTTAATGCTGGAATTACTCATTTAACCAAGAAGAAGTTAGAGATAATTGCCACTAAACCAATTGTAGGCGAGTATATTGCTCCTCCAGATATGAATCTGTGGGTTAAGGATGGAGATTTAGTAGATGCAGGCACACAATTAACAGAAGGTAGTATTAATTTGAAAAAATTATATCAGCTAAAGGGCAAAGAAGCGGTTCAAAGATATATTATCAAGGAAATTCAGTATATTTATTCTTCCCAGGGCCAAAGATTAAATGATAAACATATTGAATTAATTTGTAAGCAATTATTTTCTAGAGTTTATATAGAAAATTCTGGAGAAACAGAATTTATTCCTGGAGAAATTATTACCATTTCTCAATTTAGAAAGGCTAATCAAGAAGCTAAAGAAAAAAATAAAAAAGAAGCCAAGGGCTCTGTTCTTCTTTTAGGAATGACCAAGGCAGCTTTAACTACAGATTCCTTTTTATCTGCGGCCTCCTTTCAAGAAACCGCTCGGGTTTTAATTAATGCTTCTATCTCCGGGCAAGTAGATAAATTAAGAGGATTAAAAGAAAATGTGATTATCGGAAGATTGATTCCAGCGGGAACTGGGTTTAAGGCTAAAGATAGTGTTTCTAAATAAATAACATTTACATACAAAAATCTCCTTGAGTTTTTCAGGGGATTTTTTGGTTGGGGGGGGGAAAAAGATATTTTATATAACGTTTCGGGATATCTGAAGTCCCGATTTTTTAATTTATTATAGTTCAATATTAAGTAATTTTCTATTATTTTAAACTGTCTGTATTAGTAAATCGGGGTTTGGGTTGAATAAAAATGTTAATTATTTTGCTATAAATTCTATATTTTTATAATTTTTTTTAGGATCTTTGCAATTTGGACAGCCATATTCTATAGGGTACTGTTTAATATAATAATTTATAAATTTACCAAAAGCTAATAGTGGAAAATATTTTGGTTCATAACGAAGTGGCTTACCTTGAAATCCACAAGTATTGCATTTAATTTCACTCCATTTACTTGGTTTTGATATACTAAAGTAACTATGATATTTAATAGCTATTATAAATAAGTAAATTTCTAGTATAGATAGTATTAATAGAATTATTGTTAGAAGATTATTCTGATTTTTCCAAGACATAATACCGAAAATTATAAAAATAATTGCAAATAGAATAGGTTTGAATATTTTTTGTACTTCTTCCATAATATATAATATATAAATTAATAATTAATATTTTTATTCAACTAGATATCCCGTGTTATGTGATGTGTGAGTGACTTTGTTTATATCTTTTTTGAATCATTTATTACTTTTGTCACGCTATTATTCAATTCGGCTAGGTTATTCTTTTCTTTTCTTTTAGTCAACATAGAATCACCACTACCCAAGTCTTTAAGCGAATGTCCACTGTGCCACCACTTGTCGTCTATGCCAATAAATCTATCATGAAATGTATTATTTTTATAGATGGTGATTGCTCGTCCCTCGGATTTTAGTTTTTTAACTTGTACAAAAAAATCTGCTGGGCTAGTTTTGTATGTGATAATAGTGATATTAATTCCCAGTTTTAAAAGTTTGACCATAGTAAGGATCTGATCGTCTATATACTTATCAATGATAGTAATATTATTTTTTGCAGATTTCATTAAATCTCTTATGTGAATATATGACTCAAAACAATTACCCTTTTGTATGTATAAATTGGTCGGTGCCAAGGCCTTTTCTTTTGCCTTCTTTTTAAAAGCGGGTAATTTTTTAATATCTTTATGTTCTTTTATTAATGTTTCCAAATTTAAAAAACTAGCTCCCGCGATTTTTTTCAATAAATAACCAGTTGTGAAGGGAAGCGAAATTACTAATACATCAATACTATTATTAATAATTTTTTTAAGCAAGGGAACAAAGTCGCCATCACCCGAGACTAATACGAATTTTTTAAATAACGGCAATTTTTGCATTGCATCTACAGATAATTGTACATCCAACCCCTTTGAAATAAAGCTGTCACCTCTTTTTATTAGTTCCATGTAGTATACCTTGTATCCAATCTTTTTTAGCATACTATAAAATCGACTTTGCATTTTATCAGATGAGTTTATGGCACCATAAAAATAGATTTTTGTGCCCCCCCAAAATTATTAATAAGTAGATTAAAAAAATTAGCGTAATTAATCTTTATATTAATTATCTTGGTAGCCGTGTAAAGCCAATCACCATCTATAAATATTGCTGTAGGAATATTTTTGTTCATTATTAAATTGATTCAAATAAAAAGTCACTCACATTTCATTTAACTCCTTATATACGAACTATTTAATTAAGGGGCTAAAATAAGGGGTTTGTTTATATAAAATTGTAAATCATAACAAGTTATGATTCTAATTAAATAATATCACTATGTATTGAATATGACAATTAGGTTTAATTGATTTTTGTAAAATCTATTGACTTATTTTTTAAATATGTTAGGTTATAAATATAAAAGGCCGCAAAGAGCCTTTTTTTATTTGGTCGATTTATTAATAATTAATAATTTTTTGAATTTTGTGAGCTAATAATTTTCTATTATTATTCATAATTTTTAAAGAAAGTAAAAAACTATGAAAAGCAATTTAACTAAAAAGGATTTTATGAAAATGTCCGAAGATGAATTAAGGAATGTCTTAAATGAGAATAATTTGTCAGAGTACGAATTTGAGGCCATGATTGAGGCCCTGGAATTAAAAGGTTTGAATGGTTCAATTATAACTATATCAGAACCTGATAGCGAAGAAGCGCAAATGGCTATGGAATATATTAAATATCATAATCAATTTCCACATTTATGTTTAGGCCAGACATCTCAGAAAAAATTGAAAAAATTCAGTCAGGATTTATTTAGAAATAGTGCTAGT
The DNA here is from genome assembly GCA_964639335.1 of uncultured Gammaproteobacteria bacterium. GTDB lineage: Bacteria > Patescibacteriota > Patescibacteriia > UBA1558 > S5-K13 > JAIOTH01. Next base: position 52,297 of record CAZXCJ010000001.1, read on the forward strand.
TTAGAAGACAAGAAAAAGGCCTTAATTGCTTTAGGGCATACAGCTGATATTTTTGCATATAAGAGCTTAGAAAAATATATAGAAAGGCCAGATAGTGATTTGAAAATTTGGGCTAATATGGCCCTTCAAGAATGTCAGGATTTTTTAAAATCTAATTTAACAAATAAGCCAGTAATAAATATCACAGATTTAAACCAATTAAGTCGTTGACAACAGTATACAATATGCATACAATTGTATATATATTGTATATATGTTGAATTTTATCAAAAATAATCAAGGGAAAATTCTTAATTTGTTTTTTCAAAATACAGATCAAGAGTTTTATTTAAGAGAGATTGCACGTAAATTAAATAAAAAACCGGGCTATTTTCAAAGGGATATTAAAAATTTGGTAAAAGAAGGTATTTTAAATGATGAACGAAGGGCCAATTTGCGCTATTTTAAACTGAACAAAGAGTACCCTTTTTATAAAGAAATAAAGGAAATAATTTCTAAGTCCTTTGGTATTGAATTTACATTAAAAAAATTAATTAATAAATTTTCAAATATTGAATTGAGTTTTATTTTTGGTTCCATTGCTAAAAATTTTGAACATAGTGCAAGCGACATAGATTTGATATTAATTGGCAATATTAATCAAGACTTATTAATAAAAAATATTACTAAATTGGAGAAAGAATTAAATAGAGAAATTAATTATATAGTATATGATAAAAAAGAATTCATTGAAAAAATTAAAAAGAAAAATGATTTTATAATAAAAATTTTACAAGAACCCAAAATAATTTTAAAAGGCAAATTGAATGACTATCAATAATTTAATTAAAGAAAATTTATTACAAAAGATAGATAATATATCTCTTAAACAAATTGAGAGAAGATTCACTATGGCTTTATCATTTTCAAATTCAGCCAAAATTGATTTAAAAAATAAAAATAAAGATAATATAGTTGTTTATAATGATATTTATAATAGTATTCGTATTATGGGAGAAACATTTTTATTATTGAACGGCTATAAGGCATCAGTAAAGAATTATCATAAAACAGTTATTGAAGCCATGAAAAAATTAATGGACATTAAAGATATGAATTTTTTATTTGATAGGTTGGATAGGATGAGAAAAAATAGAAATAAGCTTGATTATGATATTAATAGTTTTGATATTTCTAAGAAAACTTTAGAAAATATGCTGTTGGATGCCGGTGTTTTGGCTAAAAAAATTAAAAGTTTTATAAATAAAAGCAATCCTCAAGAAAAATTGGTATAGTAATTTTATTTATTTTATTTTAGTGATAGACAAAAAATGATATAATATATTTACTCAATACTTCGGAAATATTTGATGTAAGTTAAATTTAGCATTTTTTACTAAGGAATTAAAATGTTGGAAATACTTAATTCATTAATTTTTAAATATGTCTAAAAGACGGCCAGGTCGGCCCAGAAAAAAAAGAACCTATAAAAAACCTCCTACAAGAAGAATTAGAGAAAAAGAGGACTCTAATCTTTTTTCAACAATGAATCCAGAAACCAAAAAAGCTGTTTTTGTTCTCGTTCTTTTGATTTTATCCTTTTTAACTTTTTTAGCATTGTTTAATTTTTCCGGAAGCTTAGGGATTTGGATGCTGAAAGCAATGAAGTGGCTTTTGGGCTGGCTTTATTTTTTGCTCCCCTTTGTTTTGGCTATTTTAGGATTTTTGTTTTTAAATCCAAAAAAATATGTTTTAAAATTAAGACATTATTTAGGTTTAGTTTTTTTATTTTTAAGTAGCACGGCCTTATTAAATTTGATTGTCGGTTTTGAGGATATTTTTGCCAAATTAAATTTAGGCCAGGGTGGGGGATATTTAGGGATAGTTTTATTCTGGCCATTTTTTAAATTGGCTGGTTTTTGGGGCACTTTAGTTTTGCTTTTAGGATTATTTATTATATCAATTTTATTAACCTTTGACCTTTCAATAAGAGATTTAAATATTCCAGCGAAAATTAGGGAGAACATTAGTTTTCAAAGAAAAAAAATTGATGATGAAGATAATGATGCTTCTTTTGATTATGTTTCTGAAGAAGACGAAGATTTAGAAGAAGGAACCATAGAAGACGAAGATGAAGAAATTAAGGATGAGGATGGAGGAGCATTTGTATCTGCTGATAAAATTGAATCTAAAGAACATCGAAAAAAAATTTATAGAGATATTCAAATACCATTAGAGCTATTAAATGATAATGGTTCTGAACCAACTAGTTATAATATAGAAAGCAGCAAGGAAAAAATTAAAAAGACATTAGCCCATTTTGGGATACAAGTTGAGATGACCGAAGTTAATGTTGGGCCTACCGTTACTCAATTTACTTTAAGGCCCGGTGAAGGAGTTAGACTTCAAAAAATTGTATCATTACAAAATAATTTGTCTTTGGCATTGGCGGCCCGTAGTGTTAGAATTGAAGCCCCGATACCAGGAAGATCTTTGGTTGGGATAGAAGTCCCTAATAAAGTTGTTTCCATAGTTCGTCTTAAGGAAATTATTTCAAGTGAAAAATTTCAGAGCCCTAATGGTCATTTAAAATTTGCTTTAGGCAAGGATGTTGCCGGGAATGTTAAAGTGGCAGATTTAGCTAAAATGCCCCATCTCTTAATAGCTGGTGCAACCGGGACTGGTAAATCTGTTTGTATAAATACTTTGATTATAAGTCTGCTTTATAAACTAAATCCCAATGAATTAAAATTAATATTGATTGATCCAAAACGCGTTGAACTTTTTCCATATAATGGAATTCCACATCTTTTGACTCCTGTTATCACAAAAGTTGACAAGGCGATAAATGCATTGAGGTGGGCTGTAAATGAGATGGAAGAGCGTTATGATTTACTTCAAAAAGTAAATAAAGTAAATATTTATCTTTATAATAAATTAATTAGAAAGCCGGAAAATAAGATGCCAAATATAGTAATTATTATTGATGAATTAGCATATTTAACATCAATAAATAAAGCAGAAATAGAGAGTGTTATTATTAGATTAGCTCAAATGGGAAGAGCAACAGGCATACATTTGGTATTAGCGATGCAAAGACCGTCTGTGGATATTGTTACTGGGACAATCAAGGCAAATATTACTTCGCGTATTGCTTTTTTTGTTGCGTCTCAAGTTGATTCTAGAACAATGATTGATACTAGCGGGGCTGAAAAACTTTTAGGTAATGGAGATATGCTTTTTATTTGTGATACTTATCCTAAACCAAGAAGATTACAAGGAGCACTTCTTACTCCAGAAGAAAAAGATGCCGTAATTAAATATTTAAAACAGCAGGCCGAGCCGGATTATTTAGAAGAAATTACAGAAGAACAAGATAAAGGTATTCCTGGTTTTTCAGGCTCTAGTTCTAATCGTGATGAATTATTTAATCAAGCTAAACAAGCTATTTTAAGTTCAGGTCAAGCATCTTCTACTTATTTAATGAGAGCTTTGAGCGTTGGTTATGCGCGGGGAGCTAAAATTTTAGACCAATTAGAGGCGGCAGGAATTATTGGACCACATAATGGGCCTAAACCACGCGAGATTTTAGTACAAGCAGATGATGAAGAGATATTGGAATCACCGATTGTTGATTCTGAAAATTTGGAGAAGCAAGCTCAGCTGGAAGAGGTAGCGGATGAAATTTTAGAAAAAAATGAAGTATTAAGAGAGGAAAAATTAGCAGATGATGAGGAGGTTGAAAAAGATAGTAATTTTGTAAGAAAAGAAGAAACAAAAGAAGATAAAACAAATCTTGCCCCAGAAGGGATTTCTGATGATGAAGACGAATTTGAAATAGAATGAAGTTAGATTGTCAAAAATGTAATTTATTTCGAAAAAGACAATAGGGTCAACTACTAAGCCGTTTCATTTTTAACAGTTTAAGAAGATGAATTCTATTAGATAAATAATTAATTTAATCTGGATATATAAAAATAGTTTTAATTTAATTGGTAATATTTAATAGATAATCAAGCAAATAATATTTAAGGGGATGAATAGTTTTAGAATAAAAAAAATTGAAAATTTAAATTTGGGAACTAAGTTATCAGATGCTAGGAAAGCGAAAAATTTTAATCTAAACTATGTTTATAAAGTAGTTAATATTCCTCTAAAATATTTACAGGCCCTAGAGGCGGAAGAATGGAATAAATTACCAGGAGAAGTATATATTAAAAATTTTTTAAAAACCTATTGTGAGTTTTTGGGTTTAAATCATAGATTATGTTTTAAACAGTACCAAAAACAAAACCCAAAATTGATTTTTGAAAAAGAAAAGAAAAGTGATATCCAGAGCCTTATTACCCCTAAAAGATTTAAAATTTTCGTTTTCATTTTATTTTTTGGTGTCTTTGCTTCCTATGCTTATTATAAAGTAAATGACTATATTAGACCGCCAGAATTAAATATTATTTTTCCGGCAGAGAATTTTACAACTTCGGAAAATATGATTAGAATAGAAGGGCAAACAGAGCCAGAATCAATTCTTAGCATTAATAATGAGGATATTTCAGTTAATGAAGAGGGAAATTTTTATTTGGATGTTAAATTAAAATATGGTTTAAATAAATTTGAAATTATTAGTCAAAGAGAGCATAGCCAAAAAAATAAAGCAGAATTAATAATTTTTAAAAGAAGGGTTGAAGATAATTTAAATAATAATCAATAAATTTATGTCTGATAAAAAAATAAAAGAGGTTGATGGTAAAAAATTAAAAGCCGTAGAAAGTGCTTTAGAGCAAATTAAAGATAAATACGGCCAGGGTTCTATTATGAAGATGAGCGCAACACAGGCCATAGATATAGATTCTATTAGCACAGGATGTCTTTCTTTAGACATTGCATTGGGCGTAGGAGGAGTTCCTCGAGGAAGAGTGATTGAGCTTTATGGTCCAGAATCTTCAGGTAAAAGCACTTTGGCTCAGCATATTGCTGCGGAGGCCCAAAAAGCAGGGGGTATTGTTGCTTATGTTGATGCCGAGTATGCTCTAGATCCGGTTTATTCTAAAAAAATAGGAGTTAATGTTGATGATTTAATACTTTCCCAGCCAGATACTGGTGAGCAAGCTTTAGAAATTGTAGAAACCTTAGTGCGTTCCAATGGAGTAGATTTAATAGTAGTGGATTCAGTCGCTGCCTTGGTTCCTAAGGCAGAAATTGAGGGAGAAATGGGGGATCAACAAATGGGACTACAAGCTAGATTGATGAGTAAGGCTTTAAGAAAATTAACTGCCTTAGTTTCTAAATCCCACACAATAATTATTTTTATTAACCAGATTAGAATGAGAATAGGAGTATTTTTTGGAAATCCCGAAACTACTCCGGGAGGCAAGGCCCTGAAATTTTATTCTTCAGTAAGAATTGAAGTTAGAAAAGCAGCAGTGATTAAAAAAGGTGAAGAAATAGTTGGTAATAGAGTAAATTGCAAAGTAGTAAAAAACAAAGTAGCCCCGCCGTTTACCAAATGTCAATTTGATATTATGTATAATGAAGGAATTTCTTTAGCTGGCGATGTTTTGGATTTAGGATTAAAATATGAAATTATTAAGAAATCAGGCAATACTATTCTTTTTGGCGAAGAAAAATTAGGTATAGGTCGAGAAAATGCTCGTTTATATTTAAGAGAAAATAAAAAGATTTTAAATAATATTAAAAAAGAGATTTTAAAGAAAGTCAAAGAAGAAAGAAGTCAAAAAGACTAAAGAACTAAAAAATCTAAGGACAAAGTGCTTTTAGTTTTTAAATTTGTTAGTTCATAAGTTAATATAATGTTTGATGTTCGAAAAATAGCTCATAATACTATTATTCAAATTATCGGTAAAGGCGCCAATGTTCTCATTGGCGTTTTGGCTATTACTTATCTAACTAGATATTTAAGCCCTGCTGGTTTTGGACAATATATAACGGTTTTAACATTTTTACAAATTTTTGGAATATTTTTGGATTTTGGTTTGTATATTGTTTTACTGCGAGAGATTTCTAGTCCGTCAGCGGATAGAAATTTTATTTTTTCTAATGTTATTACTTTAAGAATTGTTTCTGGAATTGCTTTTTTTATTATTGCTCCAGCTATAGCCCTATTTTTTCCTTATCCAGGAATTGTTAAATGGGGGATTGCTTTAACCTCATTAGCTTTCTTTTTAAATAGTATGATTCAGGTTTATTCTGCCATATTTCAAAAGGAAATGAAAATGGTTAAGGTTGTAATAGCAGAGTCAATCGGAAAAATTTTCTTTTTGGGTTTAATAATTTTATTTATATTTTGCAAGGCCAATCTTTTGTTGATATTAATGGCTAATAATGTAAATTCAATTATCTTTTTTGTAATTTTAGCACTATTGGCCAGAAAATATGTTCAATATCGCTGGGTCATAGATTTAAAGTATTGGAAAAAGTTTTTGATATTGGCTTGGCCAATTGCCATAACCACTATTTTAAATTTAATTTACTTTAAAGCAGATACCTTGATATTATCAGTATTTCAACCAGCAGCGCATGTTGGTTATTATGGAGCACCTTATAAAATTTTAGAAGTGATTACTACTTTACCGCATTTGATTTTAGGTTTAGTTTTACCAATATTTACTTTTTATTGGGTTAAAAAAGACAAAGAAGGTTTTAAAAATTTATTTCAAAAGATTTTTGATTTATTTATTGTTTTGACCTTTCCAATGATCGTTTTATTTATAGCTGAAGCTAAGGGAATAATAAATTTTATAGCTGGCCCAGAATATCCAGTTTCTATCAGCATCCTGAGGATTTTGATTTGGCCAACAGCTTTAATATTTTTTAGTGCTTTGTTTAATTATGGAATTATTGCTATAGAAGAGCAAAAAAGAACTATTAAGTATTTTTTAGCTACGGCTTTGATTGCTTTGACGGGTTATTTAATTTTTATTCCGCGTTTTTCCTATTATGGAGCGGCCTATATGACTTTAGTCGCTGAATTTTTAATGGCCGCCTTTGCTTTTTATCTTTTACAAAAATATTCTGGCTGGAAAATAAATTTTACAGTTTTAATCAAGGTTTTGATTATTTCAATCGCGGCCTATTTATTATTAAATGTTTTAAAACTTAATTTTGTAGTAGAATTAATTATAGGAACAGGGACTTATTTAGCTTTACTAATTTTATTCAAAGTTTTGAATAAGGGTCTAATTAAAGAAGTAGTAAGCATTAAGTAGTAAGTAGTAAGCATTAAGGAATATGGAGAATTTAATTATAATTTTGTTTTATATTTTTTTTGGGGTTTTGGCTTGGAAAAATTTTAAATTTAGTTTATATTCAGTATTTTTATTGCTTCCAACCTATCGAGTCCAGTTTGAAATTTTTGGTCTGCCGTTTAATTTATTATCAGGAATAATTTGGGTTTTAGTTTTAGTTTTTTTCTTAAAACATGTTAAGGAGATTCCAAATTTATTTAGAAATTTTAAAGAAAGGCTTAAAAATAAAAATAATATATTTGGCTCTTTGCGCTGGTCAATTATTTTAATTTTAATTTCTGCTTGTTTGGCTGTTTGGACAGCAGGGAATGATTTAGCTTCTTTGGGCTTATTTAAAGCCTATTTTTTAGAGGCAATTATCTTTTTTGTCTTGCTAGTGTTTAATTTAAAGAAAAAAGATTTTAAAAATTGTGTATATGGTCTACAAATATTAGTATTTTTAATTTTTGTTGTGGCCTTATTTCAGAAATTAAGTGGCAATTTTA
>CAZXCJ010000002.1:0-48664 GCA_964639335.1 uncultured Gammaproteobacteria bacterium
AACAGGATTTTTCATGGAAGCAAAGTGCAAAAAAATACATTAAACTTTATAAAAAGTTAATGTGAAATTTAATAATATTTAAAACAGAGAAGTAAAATAAAATTTGTTAAAATTAAAAAGTAAAATATTAAATTAACCCTGTTAAATAATTTTAAATTTAGTCTATTGTGCTATACTTATGTTTTAAAAGTAGATAAAAATAAAATTATACAGGATATATAAACAATTTAAAATTAAGATTTATTTATTAAATCTTATTTAAACCTGTTAAATAGTATCGCAATTTAGCGATAATTTAACAGGTTTAACAGGGTAAATAAAATTATGTTACAAAAATCAGAACTTAGAAAAGATTATATTCAAAACAAATATGTTATTATTGCTCCCAAAAGAGCTCAACGTCCTAATATTCGTAAAATTAAGAAATTAAAAATAAAGAAAAATAAAAAAGACCAGAATTGTCCTTTATGTCCTATAAATGTTGATAAGGTAAAAGATTTGTTTACAACGGGCTTTAAAAATCATTGGTATGTTAAGGTAATAAAAAATAAATTTCCAGCAGTGAGCTTAGATAATAAGAAAGCCTATGGTCAGCAAGAAGTAATCATTGACACCCCTGATCATTCATTAGAAATTGAAAATTTATCTATTAAGCATATTGTGAAAATTTTTGATGCCTATTCTGAGAGAACAAAAATTATTAGCAAAAATAAAAAGATTGGTTACATTATAATTTTTAAAAATAATGGCGGAATAGCAGGGGCTTCTTTAGAACATTCTCATTCCCAGATTTTTGCGACAAATTTTATTCCTCCGCATTTAGCTGATAAATCGCAAAAACAGCAAGAGTATAAATTAAAATATGGAACTTGTGTTTATTGTGATGTTATAAAAAAAGAATCTAAAGGACCGCGAGTGATTTATCAAGATAAAAATATCATTGCTTTTTGTCCTTACGCTCCTATATATAATTATGAGGCCTGGATTATGCCAAAAAGGCATTTAGATAATATTACATTATTAAATCAATCTGAAAAAGAATCTTTTGCAAAAGCATTGAAATTAATTTTATCAAAAATAAATTTACTAAACTTACCATATAATTTTTATTTTCATCAGGTAATACATGATGAAGATCAGCATCTATATATGAAAATAGTTCCTAGGGGAAGCGTATGGGCGGGATTGGAAATAGGTTCAGGTGTTGTTATTAATCCTATTGATCCTGATGAGGCTGCTAAATTTTATAGATCATAAAAATTAAGAAATAATAAATGTAAAGATTAAAGATTTAGAGAAATATTTGAAGTAAGAATTAGGTATTATGAATTAAGAATTAAGGATTAAGTATTATGGATAAGTATCTTCAAATAATGCAGAATTTTGTTTTGATAATTTTTACATTACTAATACCTTTTTTGGAGATCAATTGAATTTGTATTATATTGAAAAATACATTGAGGAATTAGAGGAATTAAAGAATGAATACAAAGAAGATAATGAGAAAGAGAATAAAAGAGATAGATATCTATATATATTTAATGCAATTAAAGATAAATTAGAATCTAGAGAAATTGAAAAAAAGAATGCTTCAAAATTAGTCCAGAAGAAAAAATGATTTGATTTTTATTTTAAAAGTGTTAATATAAATAATCCTTTGTATTTGTATAATATATTTAGTATAATAAAAGTATGATAAATAGTATTTATAATAAAATTTTTAGATTATTTGCGCCGGGTAAACCAGCTTTAGAGATTAAGAAAGAATACAATATCCCCAATGAGTTGAGTATGAAAATTCGTTTTACTAAAGATGGATATTTTATTCTAACTTGTAATGAGTTACCAGGATTAATTACAGAAGCTAAGAATGGTAAAGAACTTGTCCATATGTTTAATGATGCTGTTCTTAGTTATTTTGATGTTCCTAAACAAGAAGGAGATGTTGTTTATGACGGATTAAACATAGAGGGATATGGGACCTTTACTATAAACGATGCTAAAAAAGTTACTCAGTTAGCATAAATTTATGAGAAAAGTTGATTTTAATAGAAAACAGTGCATTAAATCTTTAAAAAAGTTAGGTTTTATAAAAAAGAATACTAGACGTAGTAAACATGATAAATTTTTTGCTCCGAAGGATTTATTAGAGAGTAAACAAGAAAATCAACCACCTTTTATAATGATTCCAAGATCTAGACAAATTCATTGTCAACTAGAAATTAGAAAAGAAATTTGGGCATTTGGTGGCGACGAGTTGATTAAGAAATTTTTGGATAACATGAAATAATTACTCTAAATGCACATCATTAGAAATTTGAGAGATTTTATCCTTAAGTAAAGGATATTTTTTTAATTCTGGGTCTTCGGAAAATATTTTTTCCACCCAGATTCTAACTTTTTTATTTAATTCTAAATCAGACAAGTCGGCAATCTTAATTTGACTTAAAAATCCAGACTGGGTAGTGCCATAAATATCACCACTGCCTCTAAATTTTAAATCAGCTTCCGCTAACTTAAAACCATCATTAGTTTGGGTTAAAATTTCCAATCTTTTTTTGGTTTTAAAGCTAGTATTATCAGTGAATAAAAAGCAAAAAGATTGATATTCACTACGACCAACTCGGCCTCGAAATTGATGTAAAGAAGCCAATCCAAACCTATCCGCATCTTCAATCATCATAATAGTAGCATTAGGATAATCAACGCCTACTTCAATTATTGAAGTAGAAACTAAAATTTTAGTTTTATTATTAGCAAAATTATCTAAAACGTCTTTTTTTTCAGCTTCTTTCATTTTGCCATGTAAAAAACCAATTTCTAAATTAGGAAAGACCTCATTATTTAATTTTTCATATTCGGTAGTAACTGATTTAACTCCTAATTTATCAGATTCGTTAATTAAGGGGCAGACTACAAAAACTTGGTGGCCTTTTTTAATATGATTGTAAATAAATTCGTAGGCCTTAGCTCTGTTTTTTGGTTCAACTAATTTTGTAATGATTTCTTTGCGTCCCAGCGGCTTTTCTTTAATTTGAGAAATGTCTAAATCGCCGTAAATACTTAAAGCCAAAGAACGAGGGATGGGAGTAGCGGTCATAGATAAAAAATGAGGTGATTTACTGTTTGAGGCGGGTTTTTTTCCGCCAGAGGCGGATCCGCCTCTGGCGGATAATAATTCATGTCTTTGTTTTACCCCAAAACGATGTTGTTCATCAACAACAATAAGGCCTAATTTTTTAAACTGAATATCTTTTTGAATTATAGAATGTGTACCAATAATGAATTTGATTTCTCCTTTATTAATTCTTTCAATAAGTTTCTTTTTACTTAATGTTTCGGCCCGCTTCGCCGTAGCTTCAGCGAGGCGAGCTATTTCTTTTTTACCATTATAAACTCGCCTGTCTTTATTAGTAAAGAGGGCGATAGTGATATTTTCTTTTTTTAGATATTTAATAATATTTTTAAAATGCTGTTTAGCTAAAATTTGAGTAGGAACCATAAAAGCAATTTGGTATTTATTTAAAACAGTATTATAAGCAGATATTAGGGCAACGATTGTTTTTCCAGAGCCAACGTCTCCTTCTAATAATCTATTCATAGGTACATTTTTTTCTAAATCTTGTAATATTTGCCAAGCAGATTTTTTTTGATCTGTTGTTAATTTAAATGGCAGAGATTGGACAAATTTTTTAATTTTATTTTCTTTAAATTCAATTTGTATGGCTTTATTTTTTTGATTATCTCTTTTAATTGATTTGGCCAAAGAAATTAAAATAAATATTTCATTAAAGGCAATTCTTTTTTTAGCTTGTTTTAATTTTTTTTCATTGTCAGGAAAATGAATTTGTCTAATGGCCTCGTCTAAAACTAATAGATTTTCTTTTTTTCCCGCGAACGGGATCCCGCTTTGCGGTGATAATATTTCTTGAGGAAGCCATTCTTTTAAAAGATATGTTGCCGGTAAGCAGGTTTTTATTAAATAGCGAATTTGTTTTTGACTCAATCTTTCTGTACTGGGATAAATTGGTACAATTCTAGCAGTGTGAGCTGTTTTATTGCTTATTTTTTCATAGGCAGGGCTAACAAAAGAATAACCCAGCAGGCTTTTTTTAACTTTCCCAGAAATAAATATTTTATCGCCAGGACGGATATTTTTAATAATAAAAGGTTGATTAAACCAAACAATCTGTACTTGTCCAGTTTCATCTTCTAAAAGGGCTTCAGTAATATTCATGCGTCTGGTTTTGGCTCTTTTATTATTTATCAAACTTATTTTACCCTGAACGGTTGTTGTTTCATCGTCTTCTAATTCAGCAATTTTTTTGATTTTAGAATAATCGTCATAGCGAAAAGGATAATAAAAAAGAATGTCCTCGACTTTATTTAAGCCCAATTTTTGAAGCTTTTTGTAAATACTTGCTCCAATGCCGTAGATTTGATCTAATTTAGTATTTAAGTCCATAATTTAATCTTAGCAGATATTTTGGGAAATTGAAAAATTAACCACGTGGTTGTCAACCTATTTTACTATTTTATAATAAAATATGAATAGATTTTTTATTGTTTTGTGAGTTTTTTTCTCTTCCACCTTGAACCTTAATTTTCTCTTGTTTTTTATGCTTAATTTTACTATAATTAAATGGTGAGGCGATAATTTAATTAATAAATAATAAGAAAAAATATGGATAAAAAGAAAATTTTAGGAATTGTTTTGGTTATTTTAGCTGTAGCATTACAACTTTCAAAAGTTTTACCCCTATGGCTTAATGTAATTATTTTAGTTTTAGGTATAGTAATGTTATTGTGTCAATGTAAAAAATGTGTTAAGAAAACAGAGGAAGCACATCCCGCAGAAGTAAAACCAGAAGAACCCAAGATAGAGGAAGAAGTAAAACCAGAGGAGCCAGCCGAAGATTTTGACAAAGGAGAAATTGCTAAGACCCCAGCAGAAGAAAATGTAGTAGAGGAAGAAAAAGAAGATATTAATATTTAGTTATTGTATAAAAACCTTGTACCATACGGCACGGGGTTTTTGTTTTGTTTTAAAAAACTATCATAAATTGGTATAATAAAAACACTTAATCAATAATAATAAAAGACATGGAAACTATTAAAAATTTAACCAAGGCCTTTATTGGGGAGAGCCAGGCTAGGAATAGGTATACTTTTTATTCCAAAATAGCCAAAAAGGAGGGTTATGAAAAAATTGCGGCTATTTTTGAATTAACCGCCAATCAGGAAAAAGAACATGCCAAATGGTTAATGCGAATGATTAATGAATTAAAAGAAAAATTAGACAATGCTACTGAATATGATGAAATTAAAGTTGAGGCTGGGTGTCCTACAATTTTAAAAGACACAATAAATAATTTAAAGGCGGCCATTGCTGGAGAGAATTATGAACATACTGATATGTATCCTACTTTTGCTGATAAGGCAGAGGAAGAAGGTTATCTGGAAATTGCTCAAAGGTTGCGAGCCATAGCTAAAGCTGAATCTTTTCACGAAGAAAGGTATCAAAAATTATTAGGCGAATTAGAAAATAAATCAGTTTTCAAAAAAGAAGAAAAAATATATTGGGTTTGTCATAATTGTGGTTATATTCATGAAGGAGAAGAAGCTCCCGAAGAATGTCCTTCTTGCTCACATCCTCGGGCCTATTTTGAGGAAAAATGTATTTAAATAGCTATCAGCTTTCAGCTTTTAGCAATTAGTTATTATTAATTAGTTGGAAATACATGACTAAGAAAAGAGAAATTTATAAATGTGAAATTTGTGGAAATATTATAGAGATTCTGCATGTTGGTGTTGGAGAATTAGTTTGTTGTGGGCAAGCTATGAAATTAATGACTGAAAAAACCCAAGACGAAAATCAAGAGAAGCCCGCCGACGCTACCTCCTTCGATAAATCTTCGGAGGTCAGGAAAGCTTTGGCGGACGGGCATTTGCCAGTTATTGAAAAATTACCAGACAATGTTTGCCGAGGTGGAGATGGAATTATTGTTAGAGTCGGAGAAATTGCTCATCCCATGGAGGAAAAACATTATATTGAGTGGGTGGAAGTAAAAACCAAAACTGGTAAAATTGGTAAGCAATTTTTAAAACCAGGAGATAGTACAGAAATGGAATTTCAAACCAGGGACGATATAGTTGAGGTTAGAGTTTATTGTAATCTGCATGGTTTGTGGGTTAAAAAGATTGATTAGATAAAAAATAAGGCAAAATTATGACTAAGTCTCTTTGGGATGACTTAGTCTTGATTTTTTAGATTCATGCCAGAATTACCGGAAGTACAAACAATTATTAATGGTTTAAAAAAACATGTTTTAAAGAAAAAAATAAAACAGGTTAGGGTTTTGTTACCTAAAATTATTAGAGGTTCTAAAAATAAATTTATTCAAGTTCTTAAAAATAATAATTTTATAGATATTAATCGGCGAGGAAAATTTATTATTTTTAGTTTAAAAAATAAGCAATTTTTAATCATTCACTTGAGAATGACTGGCCAACTAATTTACATTCAGCAAAATGAAATTATTGCTGGCGGACACAGTAATCAGAGGAATAATTTTAATTTACCACATAAACAAACCCATCTTATTTTTTCTTTTCAGGATCAGTCGCAATTATTCTATAATGACCAGCGTCAATTTGGCTTTTTAGAAATAAGAGGCCAAAAGGAGCTGAAGGATTTAGATAACAAATGGGGAATAGAACCACTTTCTAAAAAATTTACTTTAATTTATTTAAAAAAATTATTAAAAAATAAGAGAATTAATATTAAGGCCTTTTTATTGAACCAAAAACATATTGCTGGTTTAGGAAATATTTATACCGATGAATCACTTTTTAAAGCTTATATTTTACCAACTCGCCAGACGGATTCTTTAACAGAAAAAGAAATTAAAAATCTATATCAGGCCATTAAGCAAATTTTAAAATTAGCTCTTCAATATCGAGGAACCACCTTTAATAATTATATAGATGTTCATGGTCGAAGAGGTAATTTTATTCAGAAATTAAAGGTTTATGGCCGAGAAAATAAAAAATGTCTTCGTTGCCGGCAGGGGATTATTAAAAAGATTAAAGTGGCTGGCCGAGGAACGCATTATTGTCCGCAGTGTCAGAAGTAAGCTGTCAGCCATATTAATTTATGCTATAATAAAGGTATATTTACCCAGCTCCTTTCTGAAATTTTTAGCTTGTTGCTGGGAAAAAAGATTATTTTGACGATTTTTTTAATCTTTAAAAATTATGTTTGATGAAATTTTACAACAATCACCAGATAATTCTAACAATCAACAATCTATTGAACAAAAAGATAGTAAATTAGTTCAAGAATACATAGAACCAACCCCAAAACAACCAGAAGGTGGGATTAAAGTAGAACAATTGCCGAAAATTGGAAAAAAGATAAAATCAAAATTATTGTTTTTAGTGATTATAGCTATCTCATTGATTATTTTAGGGGGAGGATATTTTTATTATGCAAAAGGAGAGGCCTTGTTATTAAGTAAAAATATGGAATGGAGGTGGGGTAATGAAACTGAAAATTATTATACAAAAAGTAGCTTGTTTTTAAAAATTAAAAATATTGACTTGAAAAATCAATCTTCTAATGTTTTTTTAATGACTGATTCTATTCCAGAAAGTCTGCAATTAAATTTCAATTCTAATATTAAGAGTATAGAAAAAAATGGAGAAGGTTTTTTAGCCTTAGAATTAGATATTGGTTCAAAATTAGATTTAGATTTGGATTTTAAAAAAATAGATCAAAATTTATATTTAAAACCTAAAATTATTGGTTTAAGCGAGATTATTCCTTTTATTTCAATATCAGATATAGATTTAGAAGACGAGTGGATATTGTTAGAAATAGATGATCAAAATATTCCTTTATATGGTTTTAGTAAGGCAGGGCCAGATTCTTTAGAAGAGGTTTTAAATGAAAAAATTCCAATTTTTTTAGATAATTTAAAAAAGGAAAATATTTTTTCCATAGAAGAACCGCATGAGAATAAAATTTTAGAAGGAGCTAAGTTAAAAAAGGTTGGGTATTTTATAAAAGAATCTAAAATGGATGATTTTATATTTTTATCAATAGATACATTTTCAGAAGATGAAGATAGGGCTTATGAGACAAAAAAGGAATTTATTGAAAGTAAAACAAAAAAACCAGAGGAATGGAAAAATATTAAGAATTTTATTCAAAATTTAAAGATCTCTTTGTGGATTGATAAACAAAATAAGATTATTAAAGGAATTGATTTTAATTTAAATAATTTTGAAGTTGATACTAAAGATTTTGCAGCTGATATTGATTTAGAATTTAGTAATTTAATGGATGATATTGAAAAAACAGAAATTTTAGCTCCAAATAATCATATTTCTATGGAGGATTTTTTACAAAGTATGCAGGACTCTTTCGGTCTTAATTTAAATACTTCGATTAAGGAAAGTGCGGAATTGATTGATGGAGAAAATTTTAATAATAAAGACTCAGATGGAGACGGGCTAACAGATTATATTGAACAGATTATAGGTACAGATATAAATAAGAAGGATACAGACGGAGACACCTATTTAGATTTAGAAGAAATAGTGGCAGGATATGATCCTTTGAGTGATGGTAAATTAGAATTGGAGATTTTAGATGCATATATTAAATTGATAGAAGATAATAAATTAAATAACAATGTTAATAACATAGATAATTAGATAATGAAAAATTAAATTTTAAATGATTAAAATAATAATTTTTTTCAATTTTATAATTAATTTATGCTATAATAAAGGTATGTTTATCATACTTTTCTTTATTTTAGGCCTTATTTTTGGTAGTTTTATAAACTGCCTTGTTTATCGTTTAAAAGAAGAAAAAACAATAATGGGTCGTTCTTTTTGTCCTCAATGCGGACATAAATTGGGATTTTGGGATTTAATTCCTTTATTTTCTTTTATATTTTTGAAAAGAAAATGCAGATATTGTCAGAAAAAAATAGCCACACAGTATTTTTTAGCAGAATTAATCACTGGATTCATTTTCGCCTTAGGCTATTGGTTTTATTTTTTGAGCACATCTGCCAGTTTCAATTTTTTAGCCCTAGGTTTTTATTTAATTATTTCTGTTTTTTTATTAATTCTTTTTATATATGATTTTAAGTATTATTTAATACCAGATATTATTGTCTGGCCAGCCATCATTATTGCCCTGGGATTTAATTTATTATTAGGTTGGGAAATTGGTAATTTATTATTGGCTGGACTAATTGGCTTAGTTTTTTTTGGTTTTCAGTATTTTATTTCCAAGGGCAAGTGGATAGGCGAGGGAGATATTTTATTAGGTATATTGGTGGGTTTTATAGTGGGTTGGCCCCAAATTTTATTAACTTTATTTATTTCGTATATTTTGGGCAGTGTGATTGGAATTATTTTAATACTTTTTAAGAAAAAAAATTGGTCTAGTAAAATTTCCTTTGGTCCATTTTTAGTTTTAGGAACATGGATAAGTATTTTTTGGGGGGATTGTATTATTAAATGGTATTTTTCATTATACTAATATACGATGCTAATACCTGCCCGCCACTGGCTTCGCCATAGGCGATGGCAGGCGGGTACGAATGTTACTAATGATACTAATATACAATGCTAATATACGAATTACGAATCAGATACTAATCCCGCAATAATTATATTATAGATAGAGGTAGGATAATACTAATATTATACAAATTAAATTACATACTAATTATAATGAAAATGCAGATGATTTTAATAAAAGGTAATCTAAATTCGGATAATTCGGATAGAAATTCGGGTCATTCGGGCCGATTAAATAGCTTTACTTTAATAGAAATCTTGATTTCAATGGCTATTTTTATTGTTTTATTGCTTTTTGTCTTGGTTAATTATAATCACGGAGAAAATTCTAATAGTTTCCGTTTACAGGCTTTTGATTTAGAAGATTTAATTTATAGTGTTCAAAATATGGCTTTAACTGGTCAAAAAATTGATAATGAAATTCCCGACAACTATGGCATAAATTTTACTTTAGATAATAATACCTATACTATTTTTGGTGATTTGAATGATAATGAAATTTATGATTCGGGCACCGACTCAATTTATAGTAGTGGCAGCTTGTACAATAATATTGAATTTTCTGAGAATGAAATTACTTGTGAATCTGAGGAGGATCCAGATTCCTACGATATTGTTTTTATTCCACCCCAGCCAGAAATGATTATAAACAATAATGAGGATAATAATGAATGCAATTTATCAATTATTAGTAATAATGTGGACGGCAGATGGGATATATTTTTTGATGCCATTACCCAAAGAGTTTGGATTAATTTTGAAGAATAATTATGTTTTTATTATTTAAAAAAAGAAATTATAAGTCCCAGGGCATAATAGAATCCTTAGTGGCCATAACCGTAGTAGTGGTTGGTTTGGTTTCAGTTTTAACTTTAGCAGTTTTTAATTTAAGAGTGCAGGTTTATAGCCACGATATGTTAATCGCCACTAATTTAGCCAAAGAGGGCATTGAAGTTGTTCGCAGTATTCGGGATACTAATTGGATGAATGGTGACGACTGGGATCAGGGTTTGATAACCGAGTATGATAATCCTGTTAGCGAAGAAAGGGGTTTTTTATTTAGAAATGGATCTGTTTGGGAGGGGGAGGATGATGAATATTTTATAGAGGATATTGGTTGTTCTTGGGAAGAATGTGTTATTTCTGATGATTTAGCTAGATTATATTTAAAATCTTTAGATGATAAAATTCTATATGATCAATCGGGCTTTATGAGTCCTTTAGAATTTGTAGCTACTAAATTTTATCGAGTAGTTTTTGTAAATGAGATATGTTTGGATGATAGTAATCAAGAATATATTTTAACAGTTTACAATCAACATTGTGAAGATTTTACTGATGAAAAGATTGGATTTCAAATAAAGTCAAAAGTCGGTTGGTATGATAAAGACATTATGAGGACCGTAGAGGCAGAAGAATGGATTTATAATTGGAGATAAGAG
This sequence comes from uncultured Gammaproteobacteria bacterium, assembly GCA_964639335.1. GTDB lineage: Bacteria > Patescibacteriota > Patescibacteriia > UBA1558 > S5-K13 > JAIOTH01. Next base: position 11,046 of record CAZXCJ010000002.1, read on the forward strand.
ATACTAATGATACAAATAATTATAATGCTAGTGAATTATTCTCCCCCTCCTCCCCTTAATAAGGGGAGGTGTCCCGCGGATGCGGGACGGAGGGGTAGGGGAGACACAGCCTGCCTGCGCGTAGCAGAAGCTACGCTTCGGTCGCCGACGTGCCAAAGCCACTTTGGCGACGGCACGCGAAGGTAGGAGGGGTTATTTGTACGAATGGTACGAATTTAAAACAATTAAATATTAAAAATGGTAGAAATAAGTTTCAAAAATTGCAATTCGGGTCGATTAAAAGCTTTTACTCTTTTAGAAATGATAATTGCTACGGCATTATTTTTAACGGCCATGACCATGTCTATTGGGATTTTTATTGCTACCATGAATGCTAATAATAAAATTACCAGAATCCAAGATGTAGAGAATGAGGCCAGATATATTTTAGAAATGATATCTAAAGAGGTGAGGTTGGGTACAATCAATTATGATTATTATAAAATTATTTATGGAGATACTTTTGAAAATCCCGCATCTATATTATCAATTGTAGATGCTGCTGACGATGTTAGCTATTTTGCTTTAAATGGAGATGAGAATAGTTCGGGAATAATTCAGCTTAGTTTAGATGGGGGAGATAATTGGAGCAATTTAACTACTGACAGTATTCAAGTTCAATCTTTGGATTTTTATTTAATACCAGAAACCAATCCTTATGCCGGAGATGCAAGCAATATTAAACAGCCATTAGTATTGGTGTATTTAAGCGCTAATTATAATAGAGATGGAGAGATGGATGGAAAAATTGATATTCAAACCGCTATTAGTTCCAGAATATATAAAAAATAGTTTATGAAAATTTTTAATAAAAATCGAGAGGCCTCTACAATTTTAGTATCACTTTTAATTATGTCGGTAGTCCTTTCTAGCGCTCTTTATATCAATGTTATATCTTTACGACAAATGAGGCAGTCCAATAATATAGACAATTCTATTATGGCTTTTTATGCGGCTGAAAGCGGAAACGAACAGGCGGTTTATTATATTAGAAAAATGGAAGATTTAGATGTGGGGGAATTAGCAATAGGACATTCTATTAGCGGACCAGATAATTTAGTAGAAAGGGTAGTTACTGATGAATTGCCAAGTATTAATATTGGTTTGAAAAAAAATGAATTTTACCAAATAGATATTTTTGATCAAGAAGACCTTGGATCAATAAGTGATTTAAGTACTTTGTCTATAGAATGGGATTCTGACTGCGGTGCGGATTCTTGGATAGAATTAACTATCAATGAGTGGGAAACAGCAGGAAATGTGGATTGGGGCGTTGGTGAATATCAAGAAGCCCATATTAAAAAATGCCTTTTAAACCCACCAGATGAACCAAATACATTTCCAATTATAATAGGCGATGGAAGTGCATGTATTGATTTTAATCCTAATAATGCCTATCAGTTTAGATTTAAGGCCCTTTATTGTGATGTTAGTAATCTAAATATTGGCGCCAAAAAGGATGATGGTAGCGTTTTACCTTTTAAAAATATTTATAATTCTCTAAGCATTGGAGAATATCCTTTGGATGGAGAAGAAGCCAGTCGGCAGGCCCTCAGAGTTAGTTTGAGAAAATTTAGTCCATTGTCTGGTTTATTTGATTATGTAATTTTTTCAGAAAAATCTTTAGTTAAAGATATTGAGGCCTATACAGGCGGATGGTTTACAGAAAATTTATTTATTGCTACTAATAATTTGCCCAACGGGGTTATTGGAGAAAATTATAATTATACAGTAACTGCGGTTAATGGTATTCCGCCTTATATTTGGGATTTATCAGGAACTTATCCATTGGGATTTGATATTGATGAAATTACGGGCACTTTAAGCGGAAACGTTGGGACTAGTCCAGTAACTTATACCCTTATAATATCGGTAGAAGATTCAGAGCTTAATGTTGATGAAAAAATCTTATTTTTAGAAGTAGTGGGGGAATGATTATGAACCCCGTTAGATAAGATAAACAATTGATACAAAATTAAATTAATGAGATTTATTATGAAAATTTATATAAGGAAATTTAAAAAAATAATTTATCTAACGGGGTGAATAAAAAAGATACAAAATTAAGAATAGAAAAATTAAAAAAAGAAATAGAACATCATCGTTATCTTTATCATGTTTTAGATCAACAGGAAATAAGCGACCCAGCCCTAGATTCTTTAAAAAAAGAATTAGCAGATTTAGAGCAGAAATTTCCAGATTTACAAACAATAGATTCGCCAACTTTAAGAGTTAGCGGCCAGGCATTGGATAAATTTGAAAAAGTGAAGCACAAATTTTTAGTTTTATCTTTGCAGGATGTTTTTTCTGTTGAAGAATTAAAAGATTGGCAGGAAAGAAATGAAAAAATAGCTTCAGGAAATTATGATTATTTCTGCGAATTAAAATTAGACGGATTAACTATTGTTTTAAATTATGAAAAAGGTATTTTAAAAACAGCGGCCACCAGAGGAGATGGAAAAATTGGAGAAGAAGTGACTAGCAATATCAGAACTATAGAAAGCATCCCATTGAAATTAAGGCATCATAAATATCAAATTCCGGATTTTTTAAGCATCAGGGGTGAGGTTTTATTAACAAAAAAATATTTTAATAAGGTAAATAAGCAGAGAATAAAAGAGGGGCTGGAGCCCTTTGCTAATCCGCGTAATATTGCAGCTGGCAGTATTAGGCAATTAAACCCTCGTATTACTGCCCAAAGAGAATTAATATATTTTGCTTATGACATTAAAGAAGATATAGGGCAAAAGACCCATGAAGAAGTACATGAAATTTTAAAAGATTTTGGCTTTAAAATTAATCCGCATAATGAGTATTGTCCGCATATCGGAGCAGCAGCTGTTTATTTACAAAAATGGGAAAAGAAAAGAAAAAATTTGGATTATTTAACAGATGGAGCAGTAATAGTAGTGAATGATATTGGATTAGAAAAAAAATTGGGCAATATCGGCAAATCAGAAAGATGGATGATTGCTTATAAATTCCCGCCGGAGCAAGTCACTTCGCGAGTTAAAGATATTATTGTTCAGGTTGGCCGAACCGGGGCCTTAACGCCAGTAGCAATTTTAGAGCCCCACAAATTAGCTGGCAGTTTGGTTTCCCGGGCTACTTTGCATAATTTTGATGAAATAGCCAGATTAGATGTCAAAATAGGAGATACAGTAATTATTCAAAAAGCCGGAGATATTATTCCAGAAGTCGTTAAAGTTTTAAAACGGCTGAGAACTGGCCAGGAAAAAAGAGTTTCTATTCCACAAAAATGTCCAGTTTGTAATTATCCTATTACCAAAAAAGAAGGAGAGGTTAATTATTATTGTTCTAATAAAAATTGTTATGCCATTCAAAAGCAGAATATAATTCATTTTGTTTCTAAGCGAGCTTTCAATATTGAGGGCCTTGGGAAGAAAATAGTTGAACAATTAATGGAGGCCAATTTAATAGAGGACGCGGCTGATATATTTAAATTAAAAGAAGGCGATCTTTTGCCCTTGGAAAGATTTGCCAATAAATCAGCTGAAAATTTAATACTAGCCATAGAGCAGAGTAAAAAAATAGATTTAGATAGATTTATATATGCTTTAGGAATTCGGCACGTAGGAGATGAAACTAGTATTATTTTGGCCCGTAGATTTGGCTCTTTAGAAAGGCTGACAAAGGCTCGAGCAGAAGATTTTGAGGATATTCATGATATAGGTTCTAAGGTAGCTCAAAGTTTAGAAGATTTTTTTCATAAAAATAAAAATATAAAATTAGTTCAAGAACTGTTAGATTTAGGAGTTCAACCCGGTAAATTAAAAATTAAAAGCCAAAAATTGAAAGACAAAATTTTCGTTTTAACAGGCAGTCTAGAAAATTTGACTCGTGAGCAGGCCAAAAATATTATTAGAGAATTAGGCGGCAAAGTTTCTTCTTCGGTCAGCAAAAGAGTTGATTATTTATTATTAGGAAGTGAGCCGGGTTCTAAATATGAGCAGGCCCAAAAATTAAATGTGCAGATGATTTCTGAGCAAGATTTTAAAAAAATGATTTAAAGAAGATTGGTTTTTATGCTAAAGTTAAAATATGTTAAAAAAAGATTTATCTTCCGTATCCTTGATGAAGGAAGAAGACATTCAAAAATTAGCTAAATTATCGCGGATTGAATTAAAATCCAAGGACATTAAAGAATTCAGTAAACAATTGAGCAGTATTTTAGATTATGTTAATAAAATCCAAAATTATAAATTTTCCGCAATTAAATCAAACGAAAACCAAAAGATCCCAGATTTAAGAAAAGATGAAATTAAAAAATTTGACGGACAGGGAATTATTAAACAATTTAGCGAGCAAGAAAGAAAATTATTAAGAGTTAAAAAGATACTGTAGGCATTAGGCGATAGTCGTTAGGCAATAGCCCGCCTTAATTTTTATAAAATTATGGCGGGTAGGCGCTATTCCTATTGACTATTGACTAATAACTAATGACTAGATATATGAAAGAATTTACTATCAATAAAATTAAAGAAGATTTGGAAAATAAAATTTTCTCCTGCCAAGAACTAGTGCAGAATTTTTTAATTAAAATTGAAAAAGATAAATTAAATGATTTTATAAATTTATTTGCCGAAGAGGCCGTAGCTCGGGCCAAGAAGATTGATTTAAAAATTAAGGCCGGTAAAAAATTGGAGCAATTAGAAGGTATTCCCATTGCCATTAAAGACAATATTCTAATCAAAGATAAAATAAGTACTGGCGCATCTCATATTTTAGAAAATTATATAGCTACCTATGATGCTTATGTAATAGAAAAATTGCAGGATAAGGGAGTTATTTTTTTAGGAAAAACAAATTTAGATGAATTTGCTATGGGGACTTCTAATGAAACTTCTTATTTTGGTCCAGTTTTAAATCCGCATGATAAAACAAGAGTTCCGGGCGGTTCTTCTGGTGGTAGTGCGACAGCAGTAGCTAGCCATCATTGTGTTTTTGCTTTGGGAAGTGATACGGGCGGTTCTATTCGTCAGCCGGCTGCCTTTTGCGGAGTAACTGGATTTAAGCCCAGTTATGGTCGAATATCTAGAAATGGGCTGATGTCTCTAGCGTCTTCCTTAGATCAAATTGGCCCCCTGACTAATTCCGTGGAAGATGCCCTTGTTGTTTTTAACTCTATTTCTGGAAAGGATCATCATGACATGACAAGTCAAGAATCAAATTTAATTGATTTAAAAAACATAAAAAAAGATATTAAGCAGAAAATTATTGGAGTACCTAAAGATTATTATGATTTAAGCATTGATCAAGAAATTAGAAATAATTTTCAAAAAACCATAAATCAATTAAAAAATGCAAAAGTTAAAGTTAAAGAAGTTGATTTATCTTTTTTGGATGCTGCTTTAGCAGTTTATTATATAATTCAGCCCGCGGAGGCCTCAACTAATTTAGCTCGATATGACGGACTGCGTTATGGTTTAAATCAAAATCACGGCAAGGATTTATTAGAGGTTTATCTAAAAAATAGAGGAGAGGGCTTTGGTCAAGAAGTAAAAAGAAGGATTATGATTGGAACTTATGTTTTGTCCGAGGGTTATCGGGATGCTTATTATAATCAGGCCAAAAAAGTTCAGCAAGATATTAAATATAGATTTAAAAAAATATTTCAAGATGTAGATGCTATTATTTTACCTACCACACCTAGCATGGCATTTAAATTAAAAGAAAAGTTTAACGACCCCCTAACCATGTATCTTTCTGATATTTTTACGGTCGCCATTAATATATCCGGTTTGCCAGCCATATCTATTCCCACTGGCCAGAGCAATAATTTACCAATCGGCACTCAAATTATTGGAGATTTTATGCAGGACGAAAAGGTTTTAAACATTGCTTATAATATGGAGAAGTTAGGCGTTAGTAGATACTAAAATGTATAATGATGTATAATGTATAATGTATTATGTATTATGTATAATGTATAATGATGTATAATGTATTATGAATTATGAATTATGTATAATGTAATAATTTAACAATATAATATCTATGAATCAAAACAAAAAATTACCTCAAATAAAAAAAAGCAGATGGTATTTTAAATGGTGGGGAGTGGGAATAATACTTTTGGTTCTATTAATTGTTTCTATAAGTTTTTATTTTTATGACAGAGTGTTATTTTATAAAAAGGCCATAGAATCCGGAGGTATTTTATTAGGTGGTTATTCTGCTTATGAGGGAGGTGTTATTCAGGGCTCAGATGAATCCATTACTAGAGAAGATTTAGAATCAGGCCATAATCCTAGCATAGGAGCCGATAATCCAGTTATGACTATGGTATTGTTTTCTGACTTTAATTGTCCTTACTGCTATGGTTATTATCCAGTTTTACGGCAATTTGTTTTAGAAAATAATGAAAAAACTAAATTGATTTTTAGAGATTTTCCTTTAGACGATGATAAGGCTTCTTTGGCAGCTAATTGCGCTTTTGCACAGGGAAGATTTTGGCAAATGCATGATAAATTGTTTTCTAACCAATCAGAATTGGATGACAGCTCTATTTTGAAAATAGCTGAAGAAATTGATTTAGATTTAGACAAATTTAATAATTGTTATCTTCAAGAAGAATTTAAAAATGATATTGGAGAAGATTTTATATTAGGTGCTCGGGCAGGAGTTAGCGGTACGCCTACTCTTTTTATTAATGGCAGTAAATTTCCTGGAGTAATGAGCAAAAATATTTTGGAACAAATTTTAGCGGTTTTAGAAAATGAACCTGAAAATTAATATTTAAAAAAGTGGGAATAAACATTATATTTAATCCAGTATTAGTTGATTTTGGTTTTGTAAAAATATATTGGTATGGTTTTATAATATCTTTAGGGATTTTGATTTCCCTATTTTTTGTTCATAGGACAGCTAAACAAAAAGGATATAATTTGAAAAAAATAGAGGATTTGTATTTTTATGTTATAATTTTTGGTTTAATCGGAGCCCGACTTTATGAAGTGTTTTTTTTCAATTGGTCTTATTATCAAAATAATCTAATTAATATTTTTAAGGTTTGGGAGGGCGGTCTGGCTATACAAGGTACTATTCTATTTGGTGTACTTACGGTTTATGTGTTTTGTAGAAAGAATAAATTAGCATTTTGGAGATATACAGATTTATTAGTTTTGGGTTTAATTTTGGGCCAAGCCATAGGAAGATGGGGTAATTTTTTTAATCAAGAGCTTTATGGCAAAATTTCAACTTTACCATGGGCTATATATATAGAGAGGACAGGATTTTTTCATCATCCTGTTTTTTTGTATGAGTCAATATTAAATTTAATATTATTCTTTATTTTAAGACAGGTTTTTAAAAAACAACGAAATTTTGGCTTAACCACTTTATTATATATAGGCGGTTATAGTTTTATCAGGTTTTTGATGGAATTTATTAGAATTGATCCTTGTCCAATTGTTTTTGGGGTTAGATTACCGCAATTAGTTAGTTTTATTGTTGTAATTTTTATGATTTTAATTTTATTTTTTAAATTTAAACCACATAAATCAAAGCCGTCTATGGGCACCTAATTTTTTGTGGATAACTAACTTTACAATTTAAAATTTAAATATTATATTTTAAGCAATGAAAAGCGCAATAAAAAATTTAGGTTTTTATAAAGAGCAGAATCATGCGAGTGGTTTTGTTTTAATTTAAACTGCTAAATTGCCAAACTGCTATGAGTAAAAAATATTTAACAATAGATGATATTAGTTCTTATAAGATTGCTTATGATTTATCTAATTATGTTTGGAATGTTGTTATTAATTGGAATTATTTTGCCTTAAAAACTATTGGTAATCAATTTGTAAGATCTATTGATTCTATATCTGCTAATATTGCAGAAGGTTTTGGGAGATATAATAAAAAAGAAAAGATTCATTTTTATCGTTATAGTCAGGGTTCGATTATTGAATCAAAAGATTGGAATGCAAAAGCAAGGGCAAGGTCTTTATTAAAAGATGAGGAGGATCAATATATCTGTGATAAATTAACTAAGTTGCCAAAGGAAGTTAATACTTTGATAAAATTTACTAGAGATAAGCTTTCGGAGTAAACTGTTAAACTGTTAAACTGCTAAACTGCTAAATTGCCAAATTGCCAAATTGCTGAATTTTAACAATATAACCATTTAACCATTTAACAATATAACCATTTAACCATTTAACAATTTAGTAACCATTTAACCATTTAACCACTATGGACAAAAAATTTATAGTATTGATAATCGTAATTTTATTAATCGCCGTCGTATATATAATAGTAGGTGATTTGAAAAAAACAAAAGAAATAGAGGTTGTAAAAGAAAGCGCTATTGAAGAAGCTGAAGAAGACATTGATTCTACTATCAATTATTTTAATTCCCATTATAATTTTTCTGTAGATGTGCCGATAGGTCTTAAGTATTGTTTAAATGATTTTTGTGATGATAGTGCTCAAGATAAAGATGTTAATTTTAAAATTACAGCTTATAATTTTTTAGAGTATCAAAATATTGAGATTACTGAAGAAATTTCAACATATCCATATTTAGAAATAAGACCTCGTAAAAATTTACTTGGTATGTCGGCAATTGATTTTGCTAAGCGTTCTCTTGATTTTAACCGAAAATATAGTAAGAATTTTAAGGACACATATTCACAGGAAGAAAAAATTGTATTTGCTGGTGAAGATGCCTATTCATTTATTGCTGAGAAAGGTTTTGAGGAAAGGGGGGCTTTGGTTGATGACGAGGGGGCAAAGGATTCTCCAAAATTTTATGAAACCGCTGGGGAAGGCACCCTTTTAGAATTACCTCATAAGATAATTTATTTGGATCATGATGGCATTATGTATCGAATCATATATCCAATTGAAAATGAAATAGCAGTGGATATTATAGATTCGTTTAAATTTATTGAACCTACTGAATAATATAATTATATATTAGTTTTTCAACTTAAACTGTTAAACCGTTGAACTGTTGAACTGTTGAACTGTTGAATTGTTTTAAATTGCTTTAATAATTTAGTAATTTATTCTAACCATTTAACAATTTAACCATTTAACAATTTAGTAACCATTTAACCATTTAATAACAATTTAACAATTTAGTAACCATTTAACAACTTAATATAAGAAGGAAAAGCGATTTATTCACCAGTCAGAGATTTTGTCTTTGACATAATGTATTAACTTAAGGGCCGTATTTTTGCGGTCCTTTTTAATTTAATGAAAACAACCCATGGAGGTTTAAGATGAAAAAGATTGTAAAATTAGTAGCTATTATAATGGTAGCTATGTTCGTAAAATTAGAGGCAGATGACCATTTTTTGACTCTGCCAGTAATTGGAAGCGATATTGAAGTTGAACATGCCTGGTATTATCACCCCGATGTTGGAGGAGGACTTCATCAAGCAATTGATTATACTCGTTTAGTGCCTGGGGCAATTGAAGGCCAAAATATTTTGGCAAGTTATGGCGGCATAGTGGTCCACATTACTAATGATGTTCCAAACAATACTAATCCACCGGGTCAGGCCTATGGTAATTATGTTAAAATTGACCATGATAATGGATATGAAACTCTTTATGCTCATTGTTTATGCAATAGCATTCCACTTAATGTTGGTGATTATGTATACCAGGGCCAAATTATTGGCCAAGTAGGAATAACCGGCCTGACTAGCGGAGCTCATTTACATTTTGAATTGATTTACAACGGAGAAAAGATTGATCCTTATGGCTGGTACACTTATCCGAATACTCCCAATACTTATCCAAATTGTAATCCCGATGAATATTATTGGATGCAAAGCCCGCCTGCCGGGCCTCCTAATGTTAACTCCGACAGACAGTTGCCAAATGATTTATTAGTACATGTTTTAGGAACTCCAGATTATTGTTATTTAGAAAATGACTTGATGTGCAAATTTGATTGTGAGTACCCTTTTTATACTTGGGGTTTTGAATGGGACGAAGCTGTTGACATTAGCCAAGATGAGTTTTCCGATTTCTTAATAGGTCCTGATGTTGAAGTTATGCCCGGAGCCGGTGTTTATGACCAAAATTACCAAAGATGGGTTTTTGACTACAGCTCTGATACTTCGCCAGTTATTGTCAAAAGAAAGGCGACTAATTGGTCGCAATTAGGTTATGCAGTGGATATTTGGATTCCAGTTTCTAATGATTTTATGGCTCAATTTAATCAAGGTTCAGAATTGTTAAATGTTAGTGATTATCCTTATGGAGCTGTTTTACAAAATCAAAACAATTTGTCTCAAAGATATGTTTTGGTTAATGGCAGTAATTATGGAATGCCAAGTCAGAAAATGAAAATTCCTTTGTTTTCCGATGATGCTTATCATATTAATTATTATCATCACAATTTCAATGTTTTGGTTTCTAATTCAGCTTTAGCCAATTTCCCAACTATTAATGGAGTGTGCAGTATGATTCGCGACGGAAAATTGATTAGTGGTTCAGGAGCAGAAATTTACTATTTGGAAAATGGTCAAAAAAGAAAGATTGTTGATGCCAATTCTTTTATCTATTATGGTTTTGATTATGCTAATGTTCATGAAGTTAGTAATGCTGACATTGATATTTTTCCTAATGGAGCAGATATTTTCTTTAGTCCAAGCGGTGGTGCGGCTTATGCTGGCGGTGAATTAGAAGATGGTGGTTTTGATTCAGGATTAAGTGCTTATTGGAATTTCTTTGACTGGCAGGAAGTGGCTGACTTTGACGTAACAGCTAACAATTCAATTTCAGGTGTGTTTAAAGCGGAAGTAGATGTTTTTTCTTCGGTCAATTCTTATGATGTAGAACTTAAACAGTTAGTAGAAGTTGAAAATGAAGCATTATATCATTTCTCGTTTTGGATTAAATCTATTGATCAGATGCCAGTTACTATAGCTCTACAAAATGATAATTCTCCTTGGAATAATTACGGTTTATGGAAAGAAATCAGCACTTCTGGTGATTGGAGTAAATATCAATATGTCTTTACAGCTAATGGCTTTGATGATTTGGCCCGTCTTAGTTTTCAAGTTGGCCAGTCAACTGGACATCTTTATCTTGACCAAGTTGTTTTTGAAAAAATAGAAGAAATTCTACCCCCAGCTGGAAATTTATTGGCTAATGGAGATTTTGAATTGGGACATTACGCCCCATATCAAGTAGAGGACCATAATTCTACGGCCTCTTACTATACCGATGAATTAGAATCTTACCATGGCCAGTATTCCTTGTTCATTGATCCTAATCAAAACGGAGAGTTTTATCAAGTGCAGTTAAAACAAATTGTAGAAGTTGAAGAAGACCAAGAGTATCAGCTTTCTTTTTGGGCTAAAGCACAAACTGAGAGAACGGTTCTTGTGGAACTTTGCCAAGATGTTTCTCCTTGGACTAATTATGGACTATGGGAAGAAATTTCTATTAGCCCCGGCTGGAATTTATATCAGATAGAATTTACAACTGATAATGTCGGTACAGCTCGCTTAGCCATTCATTTAGGAAATCAGGACATTGCTCTGTGGTTAGATGATATTTCCTTATTAGATTCTTTTTCCATTGCTGATAATCCAATTGAAACGGGAAATGTTTCTTTATGGCAAAATTACCCCAATCCTTTTGAAACCAGTACTTCTATCTCTTATTCCTTGTTAGAGTTTGATTGTCATTTGTTGATTTACAACATTAAGGGTCAAATTGTTCAAGATTTTCTTTTAGATAATAGTCAGAATAGTATTCTTTGGTCAGGCAATGACCAAACTGGCTTTTCAGTTCCTAGTGGAGTGTATTTTTATCAAATTAAAGGTTCCACTATACAAAGTTCGGTGAAAAAAATGCTTTTCCTTAAATAAGTAAAAATCACCTTTAAGGTGATAAATCCCACACCTTTTTTTAGGAAAAGGTGTGGGATAAATCCCTGTCTTTTAATTGACGGGGATTTTTTTGTTTTTTTAGCCACCTTTTTCTAGAAAAAGGTGGCGCTAAAAAGTCGCGCCCCTTACAAAAATTTATATAATTTTATCACTACACTGGCTAAAATTTCGAAACTCACCCCCACTTTTTTCAAAAGTGGGGGTTCAAACAGTCGAAATTTTTTTACGCCAGTTTCGTTCAAATTCTAGATAAATTTTTGTAAGGGGCGCGGGAATTATATATTAAAATAAAAATTGATGAATTAATCAGCGTGATAAGAGTGTTAGTATTATGGCCAAGGATTTTTTTACATATCTTTTCTCAAAGCGAGGATTGGGTCCATTTTAGCGGCTTTGCGGGCTGGGAAAACTCCAAAAACTAATCCAGACAAAATGGAGAAACTAAAAGCAATAATTAAGCCAATTAAAGGAATAACTAATTTCCAGTCTAAGCCATAATAATTAGCTCCGATTGAAATTAATAAAGCAATTAAGATTCCCAGAACTATTCCTACTAAAGCTCCAATTAAAGCGATAATTATAGCTTCAATTAAAAATTGCCACAAAATGTCTTTTTGTTTAGCGCCAACGGCTTTACGCAAACCAATTTCAAAAGTTCTTTCACTGACAATAACATACATGATGTTCATAATGCCTACTCCGCCGACAATTAGAGAAACGACAACTATAGCCAAGAGAAGCAAGGTGATATAAGCAGTTATTTCATCAACCATAGACATCATTTCTTCCATGGTATAAACCACAAAGTCATCTTTGGCAGTATCAGCCTCGGGATTATTAATATCGTGATTTTCGCGTAATAAAACCCTAATATCTTCAGCAGTTTGGTCGGCCAAAGACAAATCTTCTATTTGATGAACCATGTACATTAAATAATCAATGCCCATAATTCTTTTTTGCAAAGTGCGAACAGGAATATAAATATATTCATCAAAGTCAACGCTCATTACTGCCCCCCTTTCTTCCATAATTCCAATAACTTTATATTTAGATTTTCCTAATTTAATAAACCTTCCTAAAGCGTCAGAATCAGCAAAAAGCGTTTCTTTAACCTTTGAACCTAAAACCACTACTCGCGCCAAAGATTTATCTTCTCCTGCGGTAAAAAATCTTCCTTGAGCAACTTCACTTTTATCTATATTTATATAAGCGGGACTAACTCCAAATAAAAATATTTTTTTTCTTTTGTTTTCATGAGTAGCCAATTCTTGACCCATGATTCCGCCATAACCATCTAGGACATTGGGTAACTTAATAGCATCTTCAACATCATCTAAAGTCAGAGTAGTTATTTGCACTCCTTGGGCCATAGCAGTGGCGGTCTCCATATCACTAGTACCACCCTTTTTGCTTTTTTCTGGAATACGCACTTCGCTTTCTATAATATCAGTTCCAAAAGATTCTACCTGTTGGACAATTAAATTTTTAAATCCCTCTCCAGCAGAAAAAACAACCATGATGCTGGTTACTCCGACAACCATACCTAAAATAGTTAAAAAAGTTCTAGTTTTATTATTTTTAATTGATTGCCAAACGATTTTTAAAGGAGTTTTTAGGTTCATTTTTATTAAATTGTTGAATGGTTACTAAATGGTTAAATTGTTAAATGGTTAAATGGTTAAATGGTTAAATTGTCGAAGATCCCGAGTTTATCGAGGGATCGAAGACCCTGAGTGGGTGAAACGAATCGAAGGGTTAAATTGTTGTATGATTTTTATCAATATAACAATTAAGCCATAGAATAATATAACGATTTATTGTTAGTTGTAAATTGTCTGCTTGCCGGTAGGCGGGGTAGGCGGGTTTATTGGTAATTGAAAATTTATTCATAGCGCAGGGCTTCAATGGGGTTTAGTTTACTGGCTTTTTTAGCCGGATAAATGCCAAAACCAATTCCAACTAAACTAGAAACGCTTAGTCCTAAAAAGATAGAGGGAAGAGAAATAATAAACGGCCAAGCATAACCCAATAAATGAGTAATTACAAAACTAATTAAAGCAGAAACTATAAAGCCGAGGACAATTCCCAAAATTCCACCAATAATAGTCATGGTTACGGTTTCTACTAAGAATTGGGTTAAAATATTTTGATTATTTGCCCCCAGGGCCTTACGTAAGCCAATTTCATTAGTTCTTTCAGTAACATTAACTAACATAATATTCATAATTCCAATTCCGCCAACAATTAAAGATAGACCAGCCATTGCGGCTAAAAATAATTTCAAAGAATCAGTAATGGTTTTAATCATCTCCATTGCTTGAGCAGCACTATTAACAGTAAAATCATCGCTAGCACCGCTTTGGTCTTTGATTTCATGTTTTTCTCTTAAGGTTGTTTCAATATCCCGAATACTGATTTGAATATTTTCTTCTTTATCTACTTTAGCTCGAATTACGCTGACATGATTAACTCCGGCAATTAATTTTTGCATAGTTTTGATTGGTAGAAAAATGCGATCATCAAAATTTTGAAAGCCAACATTGCCCTTTTCTTTCATAATACCAATAACTTCAAAGATTTGTTTTTTAATTTTAATTCTTTGATTCAGAGCTTCGGAATCACCAAAAAGCTCTTCCTTGACTTTACTGCCCAAAACCGCCACTTTAGCGAGATTAGTTTCTTCGGCTTCAGTAAAAAATCTACCTCTTTCTACTTTTGCTTGGGTAATTTCTAAGTGTCCGACATTGGTACCACTAATATCAGTATTATAATTATTGGATTTCCAAATAATATTTTCTACTCCATTAGTGTAGACCGCTACCGCACTAATATGAGGAGCATTATTTCCTTTTAGTAAAGCCTGTGCATCTTCATAAGTTAAAGAAGTGATGGCAATACCCATAACCGAAGCCGGGGGCTGGCCTTCTTCTGATTTACCGGGCATAATGCTAATAGTATTTGAACCCAAGCTTTCCACTTGTGATAGAATTAGTTCTTGAGCTCCGGCCCCAACTGCCATAATAATAATAACGGCGGCGACACCAATGATGATTCCGAGCATAGTTAAAAAACTTCTAGCTTTATTAGCTAGTAGAGCAGTGGCGGCGATCTTAATACATTGTTTGCAAAATTCCAGCATAAGAGATTATTTAATGCCGTCTTCTTGAGTTGCCAACCTTCTTTTAGTAACCGAGCTGTCTTTAATTATTAAACCATCTTTAATACTGATGATTCTATCAGCATGTTCGGCAGTATAGGTTTCATGAGTAACTAAAATGACAGTTTTGCCCCGATCGTTTAGGGCTTGAAGAATTTCCATAACTTGTTTTCCGGATTTAGAGTCCAAATTTCCCGTAGGTTCGTCAGCAAAAACTACATCGGGATCATTCACTAAAGCACGGGCAATAGCTACGCGTTGTTTTTCCCCGCCAGATATTTGATTAGAATGATAATTTAGACGATGACTTAAATTAACGCTTTCTAAAACTTTTTTTGCTTGTTTTTTATGATCACCCTTGTTATGGGAATAAGTTAGCGGTAAAATTACATTTTCTAAGACAGTGGTTTTGGGTAATAAATGAAAGGCCTGAAAAACAAAACCAATTTTTTGATTTCTTAATTTAGCTAATTGATCGTCGTCTAATTGAGAAACGTCTTGATTTTCAAAATAATAAGTACCGCTAGTTGGTCGGTCTAAAAGGCCTAAAATATGCATTAAAGTTGATTTACCAGAACCAGAGGGACCCATAATTGAAACAAATTCTCCAGCTTTAATTTCAAAAGACAAACCATGAAGTATTTTAGTAATAACTTCTCCGGTTTCATATTGTTTTTTTAAGTTTTGCACTTTAATTAACATAGGGGGTTAGTTATAAATTGGAGAGTTTGCGGGGCTATTGTATTTAAATTTCATATTCTTACTTTTTTACCCACTCTTTAATTTTCCCACTAATCCCGTTATTCGACGAGACAAGCATAGGGGGAGAATATATGGTAATTTGATTTGTCCCCTCCTTACCTCGCCCCGTATAAAGCGAAGCTTTTGTATGGGGTAAAGGAGGGGATAGGGGAGGTTATAATATGGCTTTTTTGGCAATTATTTGTTAAATAATTTAGTCATAATCGCTTTTCGTTAATGATTGGCTTTTTATATTAACCCCTCCTGCCTTCGTCCCTCAACAAGTTCGGGACTACGGCAGGCAGGCTGTATCTCCCCTACCCCTCCGTCCCGCATCCGCGGGGCACCTCCCCTTATTAAGGGGAGGAGGGGGAGAATAATTCTAATTAACTCCCTCATCCCCTGTCTTCGCCGAAGCGTAGCTTCTGCTACGCGCAGGCAGGCCAGCCCTTCTCCCTCGACTTCGAAGGAGAAGGGAGTTTATCCCGTAAAGTAGCAAAGCTACTAACGGGATTTACTCGTAGAGTTATTAATGTAATAAATAATTTTCAAACATTACAAGTATTAATAGATATTCAAGTAAGTGCCCCTCTCTGTCGAGCTTAGCTCGATGGAGAGAGGGTTAGGGGTGAGGGGAGAATAATTAATTAAAAGCTAAAAGCCGATAGCTAATTACTCTTTAATATAAGTAATAATTTCTTGTCCTTCTTTTAGGCCAGATAAAATTTCTACCAGACCCTCATCACCATATATACCAGTTATTACATTAATTTCTTTGACTTGATCATTTTCTAAAACTCGGACAATTTTACCTTGGCCATTTTTTTCTACTATTGCTCGGGCAGGAACTACTAAGATATCTTTTTTTTCGGCAGTAATAATTGTGGCATTAGCAGTCATTCCTGGTTTAATTTCTTGCTCTAAATTTTCGGGAGTATCAAATTTAATTTTAGTTTTATAATAAGTAACATCTTGGATAATAGTTTCTGCCGGCTCAATGTCATAAACCTGGCCATAAAGTTTTAAATCATCTCCAAAAGCATCCAGAGTTATTTCTACTTGATCATTTTTTGATATTTTATTGATATCTGTTTCAGAGATGTCTATTTCCACTTCTAATTGATTATCAGTTAATAAATGTATAATAGACACATTCATGCCTACTTGTTCTCCTGGGTCATATTTAATTTTAGTAATAGTTCCGTTTATTGGCGCTTCAATAATGCTATTTTGAATTTGATTTTTAACAGAATCAAGAGAGGCCTGGGCTTGTCTTACTTGGGCTTGATAGAGGAGAGTGTCTTGATATGCTGGCGGAGCTTTTAATTTTTCTAGTTCGGCTTCTGCCACTTTTAATAATTCTAAATTAGTGTCTACCTTGGCTTCATAAGTAGTTATTTGCTGTTCTCCAGATACTATGGCCGTATTTAAGGCATTGCTTTTAGAAAGAATGGCGTCATTTAAATCTTGTTTGTCTACTTGAACATAAGATATGGCTGTGCTAATGGTAGTAATTTGAGTGCTGATGGTTGTTTTATATGCATCTAATTCTGTTTGAGTAAAAGAAGAGGAGGTTATGGTATTTTCCAACATATCATAGGAATAATTAAGAGTAGTAAAAACTTGAGTTAAAAAATCAAGGCAATTATCTAAAGCATCATTGATATTATCCTCGGTATTATTTATTTTGGCATTATTTAAACTTTCATCAAGGCCGTATATTAGATTTAAAGCGGTTTGTAAAGAGTTTTTTGTATTAGTTAAAGTTGATGTTTGTCGAGCTCCTAATAGATTTTCTGCCTCACTATCATCTAAGATGGTATTAATATTATCCAAAGCCGTTTCCCCTTTGATTGAATTTGTTTCTATACTTAAAATGGCATCTAATTTTTTATTATTTATTTCCGATTCTTTGTTTTTTTCGGCCTGTGATATATTTTCTTGAGCTGTATTGCGTATAGTTTCTAATTCTGTAATTGATGTTAAATATGCAGTACGAGCTCTATTAACATTTGCATTACTGACAGCAATTTCATAAGTAGTTGCTCCGGCAATGAGCTTATTTAATTTAGCTTGGGTTATCTCTAAATTTGCCTGATATTCCTGTTTTTTAATTAATAAGTCCTGATAGTTTAATTTAGCTAAAATTTGAGTACTACTAACTTGTTCTCCAATTTCAACTAATATTTCTGATATTTTTCCAGAATTTGAAAAGCTAAGCTCAAGTTCATTAACAGATTTAACGGTCCCGGTTTCGCTAACTGTTTGAATTAAATTTTTTCTTTCCACTTGAGCAAAAGTATATTCAGCATTACTTTTTTTGGATATAGCAAAATATATTACTAGAACTACTAATATAATAGAGAGGACTATAATTATTATTTTTTTAAGTTTTTTCTTCGGCTTTTTAATTTTTTTATCTAAAATTTCTTCAGACATATATTTTTTATTATTTTTTTAAAAAATTAAGATTCATTAACTCTTAAATAATTGTATCAAAGTATTATATGTTTGGGAAATTTTTCACCCTGAGGGTTGACCACCCTTAGGGTCGATTTAAAATCTATTCATCATTTATTGTTTTAATATCATCTTCTATTTTCATACATACGCCTGCAATATTTTCCAAAATTTCATTATTTAAAAATCTAATTACTTTAATATTTAAAGAATTAAAATATTGAGTTCTCTTTTTGTCATATACTATGCTTTTTTGCTCTAAGTGTTGACTACCGTCTAATTCAATAACTAATTTTAATTCTGGACAGTAGAAATCTACAATATATGGTCCAATACCGTGTTGTCGTCTAAATTTGTAATTAGTAAAATCTTTACCTTTTAATATGCACCAAAGTTTAATTTCTGCTAAAGTCATGTTATGACGAAGTTTTTTACGGGTAGTTTTATATTTTTTTAAGTTATGTACTGTTCTCATACTTTTTCAACACCTCCCCTGTCTCCCCTCCTCAGCTGAGGAGGGGAAGTAAAGGGGTGGTGATGTTTATGCTTATTTATAATAAGGGAAGTAAGTAAATAAAAACCAAGCCATCCCTTCCTTGCTGAGGAGGGAAAGTAAAGGGGTGGTGGATTTTTTCTTTTTTTATTTTTACCCCCTTATATATAAATAAAGGGGTAAAAAAAAGATCGCTTTTGCGACCCATCTATCTAAATATTAAATTAAATAAATAAAATTGTCAAATCAAAAAATCGACCCTCAGGGTCGCCCTACATTGATATAAAAATGTATATGTTATATTATATATATAGATAATTAATAACAATATTATGTTCACCCCGTTAGAAATTTAGGTTTTAGCGGGAATACAAAATTAAATTAAATATAAATATGGACAAGAAAAATAACACAATCAATAAGGGCTTTCTAACGGGGTTTAAAAATAAAAAATTAATTGTATTTTTAGCGGTAATTGTTGTTTTAATTATTGGTTTTGCAATTGTAAGCGCTACCGGTGGTTTTGGATTTTTTGGTGTTTCAGCTCCAAGTTCAGGTGGTGGATTAGTGGGGTATTGGAGCTTAGCGGAGTCAGACCTCTACGATACAGATATATTTCAAGACCTTAGCGGTAATGGAAACAATGGAACTTCTGCTAATACTCCTGTTTATGTATCTGACCAAGCAGGTGTTCCTAATCAAGCAATGACTTTTAATGGAACTACTGATGCAGTTAATTGTGGAAGTGGAACTACTATTGATGACATTTTTGATTCTGGTGGAACTGCGAGTGCTTGGATAAATCCGAGTAGTGATGGGGAAGGAGGTTATGGAAAGATATTCAGCAAATGGACTGGTTTTTCTTTTGATACCAGAGAAGAATCTGGGGGAGATGTAAAAATTAGTTTTAATTATGATTTTGATGGTGCATCAGATGGTCGTTGGGCAACTGCAACAGCAATAATTCCTATAAATACTTGGACACATATAGCAGTTAATTATGATTCTGATGCAGCTGCTAATAATCCTACTTTTTACATAAATGGTGTTCCTTATACTGTTGCAAGTGGATTAACAGAAGCACAGACTCCCATAGGGACAAGAGTTTCAGATGCTGGAGCAACTTTATATTTAGGTAATAATGCTGCTACTGTTTTTACCTTTGACGGCTCTATCTCTGACGTTATGCTATTCTCTTCAACCCTCACAGAAGACCAAGTTAGACAACTTTATTTATCTGGTAGGACTACTGCGAGAATAAAAGTGGATGCGAGGGAGTTGATTACTAATGGTGATTTCGCTACTGATAGCGATTGGGATAAAGCTAATGGAGCAACAATAGCTGGTGGTGTAGGTATATTAGATAACACAAATGCATCATCTTTGTCTCAAACAGGCATAATAGTTGTTGGAAAAAAATATTTATTAAACTATGAAGTAGTATCAACAGATTTGTCTGGTGGAACATTTAGGATAAGTGGAATGGAAACGACAGCACTTACAAATGCTGTTGGAAAATATAATAGGGTTATTACTGCTACTGGGACATATTTACGATTTATTGCTTTTGATAATACTTCTGGAACTTTGGAATTAGATAACATTTCAATAGTAGATATAACAAACGCTATTACTCCTAAACTCCAAAAAGGTTTAATACTTGATATGCCTTTGAATAGTAGATATACAGAAGCAGGAAGTGGACTTATAACTGGTGATGATTCAACATTTGATAGTGATACTGGAAATTGGACTAAAGGAACTGGATGGACTATTGGAGGTAATGTTGCTTCTTGTAGTGGAGCTCAAAGTGCTTATAGTAATTTATTATATGCTGATATTTTAACATTAGGACATAGATATTATATAACGGCAGATATCACAAGAACAGCTGGAACTATGTATGTTAAAGCTGGTACTAGTGGTAATTACGAAACAATAACTTCTAATCAAAGTATAGCATTTATTTCTACTGCTACTGGTAATGATGATTTATATTTTCAAGCAAATGCAGATTTTATTGGAACTGTTGATAACATAATAGTAAAAGAACTTGACGGCATAACTAAAGACCGAACCCCACAAGGAAATGATGGAACAGTAAGTGGAGCTACAATTAAATATGATGGGTTAGTAAATGCTGGTGCTGGTATTGCTTATATAAATCAAGACAAGGCTTATGGCACTTTTGAATTTTCGGTTAATAAAGGAGCTGATGGAAATTTACATTATACTGAATTTATTGCAGATTCAAATGATAAAAGTGGAGATGGTTATTTTTTTTATGTATCTAATACTGAAGCAGTTAGATTGTATAGAAGGGATGATGGTTCAGGTACGATAATAATGTCGTCTGCAGATTCTTATGTAACAATAAACACTGATTATCGTATTAAAATAACTCGTTCTCTCGCTGGTGTATTTACTGTTTACATCAAAGGTGGTGCTTTTGGTTGGGATGATTGGACAACTGTTGTGGCTGATAGCGGTTCTAATCCTGTTACAGATAACACTTATACAACTTCAAATTACTTAGTAGCAGACCTTGATAGTGGCGACACAATTTCTAATCTCAAAATAGATAGTAAAAGAATAAGTCTAGCAGGTGCAGTTCAAAGCACAGGGACTTGGACATTAACAGGAGACGCTTATGATTTTGATGGAACAGATGATTACATCTCAATAACTGACACAGATGATTTAAGTTTTGGAGATGGGACAGATGATAATCCTTTTTCAATAAGTAGCTGGGTTTATATAGACGATGCTACTAATTTTAATATAATAAGCAAGGGGATTTATAATACCGACGGGGAATGGAGATTTTATTCAGGAGCAGATGATAAAGTATATTTTCAGTTTTATGATGAAAGTGTTGCTGATACTTATGTAGGCAGAATGTTTAATACCGCTTTAACTGAAGGAGAATGGGTTTCTTTAATCGCAACTTATAGCGGAGACAGCACTAGTGATAGTAATTCATTTTTTCAAGATGGAATTAAAATTTATTTAAATGGCAATAGAGCAGACAATACTGACGTTGAATCAGGAGCTTATGTGGCAATGGAAAATCTTGACCATAATGTATGGCTGGGGAGATATAATACAGATTATGCTAATGGTCAAATAAGAGATATTAAAGTTTATAATAGAGTATTAAATAGTGGAGAAATTCAGTCATTGTCAGAAAATTACACAGATTGTCCGTCAGATATGGTATGGGTAGATTATGCTTGGACTTGGCAATCAACTACTTGGAGTAATAGGGGCGGATTTTGTATTGATAAATACGAAGCTTCAAATGGCGGAGGAGCTTATTATGTTGATATAAATGGCGACGGTGATATTCTTGATACAGCGGTTGATGTTTATGGCGATGGCACTACTTTTAATGAGACCACAGCAACCGCAAAAGCAGTTTCAGAATATAATGCTAATCCTTGGATTTCTATCAATCAAGTAAACGCCAAGGCAGCTTGTTTAGCCGCGGGCAAGCGTTTAGCCACAAATTATGAATGGCTTTTAGCTTCAAAAGGAACGCCCGATCCGCATACTTCAGTTCCTGCCACAGGCACAGAGTCCTGCCAAATATGGAATACTGGTGCTTGGCCTGATTATTCAGGGAAGAAACCAGATGGTTCTACTTGGACAGATAGTCCAGCAGGAACAAATTCTATAAAGACAGGCACTGCTGTTAATTGCGTTTCAGATGCAGGAGCTTATGATTTAATCGGCAATGTTTGGGAATGGACTGATAATGTAATCAATGGAGGGCTTCATCCTGTTACTGGTGCTGCTTTGCCTGCTCAGAGTTATATCACTGGTTTAGATGTTTATGGTATCCCAAGTTCTACTGGTTCAGCTACCACTAATTATAATTATGACCATTTTTGGATTAACGCCGTTGGTTATCGTGGCTTCATCCGTGGCGGCATTTGGGATCTTGGTTCGGCTGCCGGCCTCTTTGCCCTGCACCTCAACTACGCTCCGTCCATTACGAGCTTCACCCTTGGCTTTCGCTGCGTCCGCTGAACCCCGTGAGATAGAGCTCGCAGAGCTCGCTATCTCACGGGGTGAAGGGGTTTAAGATTTTAATCTATAATCTAAAAATCTGATATTTAAATTACCTCACCCCAATTCGCCTCACCCCAAACCCCTCTCCATTTTTTTAAGAAAAATAGAGAGGGGCACAGGCAAAATGTCGTTATAAAATATTTAGTACATTAATTAATATTCGAGTAAGCGCCTTTCTCCTTCAGGGTCGAGGGAGAAGGGATGGGGATGAGGGAGTCCATAGGATAAAAATATTTATGACCAAAAAAGAAAAAATATATATTGCTAGAAAATTTAGAAAAAATCAAACTACAACCGAACAAATAATTTGGGAAAAATTAAGAAATAGGCAATTAATGAATTTAAAATTCAGAAGACAATATTTAATAGAAGGATATATAGTTGATTTCTATTGTCCAAAGTTGAAATTAACTATAGAAATAGATGGACCGATTCATTCAAGACAGGTTAAAGAAGACAAACAAAGACAAAAAGACATAGAAGAAAAAGGAATAAGATTTATTAGATTTAAAAATAAGGATGTGCGATATAATCTTAAAGAAGTATTAAAAAAATTAAGAGTGTTTATTAAAAAAATAAGTAAATAGCCTCACCCCAAACCCCTCTCCATTTTTTTGAGAAAAATAGAGAGGGGCACATACCTAATCTGTTTATTACTGTTTGTAAATATTTATGTGTAATTAATGGATATACAAGTAAACGCCCCTCTCCTTCAGAGTTGAAGGAGAGGGGGTTGGGGGTGAGGCAGAGATTAACAGTGCGTGAAATTACAAAATAACATTTATGCGTGAAAAATATGCTCTATGATTTAACAATTTTCCAAAAAGCTTATGATTTTCTGTTATGGATAAAGCCGACAGTTCAAAGATTTACTAAAGTTCATAAATATAGTTTGGGGATTGAATTAGAAAAAGAAACAATAGAGCTTTTAAAACAGATTGTAAGAACCAATTTTAAAAAGGATGATAGAAAAAAGGACATAGAAGAGTGTTTTGTTCATTACGAAATAATTAAGATTTTAATTAGAGTATCCAAAGATTACCATCTTTTGAATTTAAAGCAGTACGAGTTTGCCTCTCAAAAATTAGACGAGATAGGTAAATTACTTGGTGGTTGGTATAAAAAATTTTCATAGCTATCTATTTTATTTAGATAGACCCCATTAGATAATTTCATATCTAACGGGGTGAAGGGATTAAATCAATAAGTGGCACGCGTGGCTTCATCCGTGGCGGCAATTGGAATAATGGTTCGAATGCCGGCCTCTTTGCCCTGAACCTCAACAACGCTCCGTCCAATACGAACAACAACATTGGCTTTCGCTGCGTCCGCTTCAGTGGTTATTATAATAAACTTGCTAGAATTTCTATTCTTTATGTAGATAGAGAGAGAGCACTATAAACCCCAGATTTTATTCCTTTTTTCTGTTTTAGAATTGCAGGGGAAAAATATTAAGGCTTTTGGGATTGGCTTGTATTAGTAATTTTTTTGAGTGAAAATTCAGGTCAATCCGCCGAGTCTTTAAAATTAAAATGAAAACATATAAAAATTTGTTTAGAAGTATTTGTTCTTTTGAAAATTTACACCTTGCTTATTTAAAAGCGCGAAAATGTAAAAAATATCGGGATTATGTTTTAAAATTCAGCTATAATTTGGAAGAAAATCTGCTAAAATTAAGGGAGGAATTATTGAATCAGACATATTGCCATGGTTCTTATAGAGAATTCACTGTTTGCGACGCTAAAAAGCGTCATATTAAAGCAGCTCCTTTTAGGGACAGAGTTGTTCACCATGCTTTGTATCATATTATTGAACCGATTTTTAACAAAAGTTTTATTTATGATTCTTATGCTTGCCGAGAAAATAAAGGTACTCATCGGGCAATAAAAAGATTGCAGAAATTTTTGAGAAGAACGAATATTAATAAGTGTATTTATTGCCTGCAAGCTGACATTTCAAAGTATTTTGACAGCATTGACCATCAAATTTTACTATTGTTGATAGAGAAAAAAATTAAAGACCAAAAAGTTATTTGGTTGATAAAAGAGATTATAAACAGTTGTTGCATCCATAAGATTTATAAGAATTTATTCGACCCTATTAGAGATTCTTATTTTTCGAACGGAACGAGAGTCATAAAAAGTCTGAACGAAGTGAAGACCTTTTATGACCGAGTGAGTGAGAAAAGAATGAATACCCCGTCAGCTTGCTGCGGGGTTAAGGTGCGACCGAATGGGAGCTCCGATCAGAGTCCAGAGCTTGCTCTGGGGTTTGATACCATTCATTCTGAGCGGGGCAAAAGAGAAAATGAGAGAAAATCTCTAACGGGGTTTGACTTTAGAAAAACAGGGATTCCTATTGGCAATTTAACCAGCCAGCTATTTGCTAATATTTACTTGAATGAATTAGACCAGTTTGTAAAACATGAATTAAAAGAGAAGTATTATCTTCGTTATATGGATGATTTTCTTATATTATATCCTTCAAAGCAGAAACTTCATCAGATTAAACAAAAAATTGGGATATTTTTACAAGAGAAATTAAATTTAAAATTGCATCCTAAAAAAGTGAATGTATTTCAAGTAAAAAATAATATCTGTTTTCTTGGTTATCGTCATTTTATAGATTATAGGTTATTGAAAAAAGATACAGTTAAAAGGTTTATAAAAAGGACTAAAATTTATAAAAAGAGATTAAGTACAGGATTGATGACTCAAGAAAAATTTAATGATTCTTTGCAATCATGGTTGGCTTACGCTCAATTTGGTAATTCATGGGGTTTGGTTCAAAAATTGTTCCAAATTATACCAATATCCAAAAAAAAAGATTAATTTTCAAGTGGTCAATTTCAAAGATAGGTGGAATAGAGAATTAACTACAGCAGAGATAGAGCTTTTGTATGATAGGGGACGTTGATAGCTTTGCTATCTTACGTCCTAAAGAGAAAGGAGGGTATTAGGTTAGAAAATACCTGCCCGCCATAGCCTACGGCGTTAGGCGTTGGCAGGCGGGGTTGTTAGATATTCGAAAATAGTTAATGAGTTTCAAATGTTTAATGACAAATGTCTAATTATTTATATAGTAGAGCAAGGAACGTTTATAAGTAAGAAAATTAAAATAGTTTACTCAGAATTGAGTAAATGTTTACTCAGAATTGAGTAAACGCTATAATATTATAATATGTTTGATTTTATTTTTAAATCTAAGATAAAAAGGGAAATTTTGAAATTTCTGTTTTCTTTTCCTGAAAAAGAATTTTATTTAAGTGAAATTGCCCGAAAAATAAACGCTTCAGTTGGCAGTTGTCAAAGAGAATTAGATAAATTGGTTGAGGCCAATATTTTGGGTTCAGAAAAAAGAGATAATTTAAAATTATATTTTGTAGATAGAAAAAATCCTTTTTATAATGATTTAAAAAATATTATAAATAAAACAATCGGGCTTGAAGAAAAAATTAAGAAGACGGTTGAAGAGATTAAGGGGGTTGAATTTGCTTTTATTTTTGGGTCTTATGCTAAGGGTAATTTTTCTAATAATTCGGATATAGATTTATTTATTATCGGTCAGGTTAAAGAAGATGAAATTTTTAGAAAGACAAAGACATTAGAAAATAAAATTGGTCGAGAAATTAATTATCATATTTATTCAAAAGTTGAATTTAAAAAGAAATTTAAAACCAATTCTTTTTTGCAAAACATTTTGAAAAATAATATTTTTTTAACCGACAACAAAGATGAGTTTAGAGAATTATTTAAATAATTTAATTGAAAGAGGTTTTTTAAAGAAAGAACAAATTGGCGTTGACCAGGTTTCTGCTTTATTAAAGAGTGCTTCTAAAAATATTAAAGCCGCAGAAAAAAATTTAGAGATTGACGAAGAAACTTGTTAACTGAATTTTAACCCTGAGGGTCGGTTTTGACAGTTTACATTTTTGGGTGTAAGATTATAAATTGCTAAATTGTTGGATTGTTGGATTGTTAGAATATTTGATTAAAATAATTTAAGCCATAAACCACTCCCCTTCGACAGGCTCAGGGTCGGGTTCATGGCAAGGGCCGCAATAATTATTAAGGCGGTTTTTTTATTTAATAAATTATTTATGTTTGATAAAGAATTATATCAAGAGAGATATAGAATAAAATCAACCCGATTACCAGATTGGGATTATTCAAATCCGGGGTATTACCTGCCTTCGCGTGCCGTCGCCAAAGTGGCTTTGGCACGTCGGCGACCGAAGCGTAGCTTCAGCCTGCCTGCACGAAGCTGAAACTTCGTTTCGGCATGGCAGGCTACGCGTCCATCCTCCCCCTGCACCATACGGTTCGGGGTGCGGAGGACGGGCAGGCAGGTCCTGAAAGGGACTCTGGTATAATAAATTTGACAAGTTATAAATATATGTGTACACTTAAGATACACATTAATGTAAAAATATATGCTGACTAAACTTGTGGGAATTAGGGAATTTCGTCAAAACATATCTACTTTATATGAAAAGGCCAGAAAAAATAATTGGCGTTTTATTGTATTAAATCGCAACCAACCCGTTTTTAAGGTTGAACCTCTTGGTAAAAAAGATGTAATAGTAGAGAAGCTTGCTCTAGACATAAAAGAAGCAAGGGAAGATGTTAAAAGGGGTAGAGTTTATGATTTTGAAGAAATTTGTGATGAATTGGGCTTATGAAGTATAAGCTGCAATTAACAAAAAAAGCTAAAAATGATTTTTTAGTATTAGAAAGGGATATTCAAAAAAGAATCGCTAAAAAATTGAAATTTTATATTTCAAATAATAATCCTTTAAAATATGCTAAGAAATTGAAAGATAATAGATTGGGAACTTATAGATTTAGAATTGGAGATTATAGAGTGATTTTTGATGTTGATAATAAAGCTAATATAACTATTCTTATGATTTTGCGAGTCAAACATAGAAAAGAGGTCTATTTGTAATTTTAGGATTAGAATTGAGCACCCCGGGGGTGGCTTATTTTAAAAATAAAAAAATATACACTTTTGGCCCCGCATGCGCGGGGTTTTCGCTTGAGCTCCAACGGGATGGCCTGCCTACGCCAAGGCTTCCCCCTTCGCAGAGCTACGGTGGACAAGTCTGCGTGACCCCGTCATAAAGACGGGGCAAGCAGTCCCCGTTTAACGGGGCAAGCAGACGATTTCAGGAAATAAAAAAAATAAATACTTTTGGCGGGATGGAAGGGACTCGAACCCTCGACCTTCTGCGTGACAGGCAGACGTTCTAACCAGCTGAACTACCACCCCACCAAAAGTATTTATTTTATATAACTATTGTTAAAGTTTTGTATTTTTATATTGTTTACCAACTGTCGGAACGAAGTCGAGCTTAGCTCGACAAAGTGTAGATCCTCCGTAGTCCCGCTTAGCGGGGCGGAGGGGGAAACTACCACCCCAGCAAAAATGCTGGATTTATAATGATATTTATTTTTTCAAAACGTTAGTAATTTCATTACTTTACGTTTTTCAATGTTTTGACAATATTTTCAAAAATTTGAGGATTATTTTCTGCTAAATCAGCCAATACCTTTCGATCTAATTCAATTTTATTTTTCTTTAGTAAATCAATAAATTTGCTATAAGATAAATCATATTGTCTTACAGCGGCGTTTAATTTAATTTGCCACAATCTACGCATGACACCCTTCTTTTTTCTTCTATCAGCTAAAGCATTAGCTCCAGCTTTTTTAACGGCTGTTTTAGCTAATTTGATTTTAGATTTTCTACCCCATTTATAACCTTTGGTTTTTTTTAAAAGGTTTTTCCTACTTTTGATATGAGTTTTACCTCTTTTTACTCTAGGCATGGTATTAAATTATTAAATTGTTAAATGGTTAAATTGTCGAAGATCCCGAGTTTATCGAGGGATCGAAGACCCTGAGTGGGTGAAACGAATCGAAGGGTTAAATTGTTTTCTTCCACCTTCTCCGCCAGTTGGCGGATTCGGAGGACAGGTGATTTCTTGATTTATAGATATTTTTTTAAGCTTTTGGATATTGATTTAGGCAGGGCTCTGTCTTTTCTTTTATTTCTAGTTTTTTTAGAGCTTTCTTTAGAATTAAAATGGTCTTGACCCTTAGATCTAGTTATTAATTTACCAGTTTTAGTTTTTTTAATCCTTTTGCTTAAGGCCTTGTGTGTTTTTAGTTTTGGCATATACTAATTTGTTAATACCAATATACAAATGTTACTAATAATACTAATAGATTATACAAATGATGCGGATAGACCTCAGTATTTGTATGATTAGCATCATTGGTATATTAGTAAAATTTTATTGGTATCGGGTTATTATTTACCCAGCACCTTTTTAAGTAGGAATATTAGATATTCTATTTTAAAATGACGGCTTTGCTTAGTATCTACAACTAAGTATTAGATTGGTTAAATTATTTATAATGATTATTATGTTGAATACTATTTTTTAATCTTTTTTTTAATTCACTCATTCCCTTACCATGATATTTGAGTTTACGTTCTCTTTCACGAGCGTCTTTTTCTGAAAGAAAGGCTTCATAATAAATTAATTTCCAGGGCGCATATCGTGCAGTAGGTCTTACTTTTTTATTATTATGCTCAGGGATTCTTCGTCTAAGATTATTAGTTGAGCCAAGATAAAACTCTTTTAATCTTATTTTGCTTTGAATTAAATAAACATAATACATAACATTCAAGATTTTAAAAAGGTGCGGGGTTTAGCTTTGATAGTTATTGATAATCTTCCGCCCTGTATTTTTAATGGTTGTTCTATTTCTTTTTCTATTTCAATGCTTTCTATAAAATTATTTATTTTTTCTATAGCTAAATCCTTGTGGGCTTTTTCTCGTCCTCTTAGATTTAATTCAATTTTGACTTTATCTCCCTGTTTTAAAAATTTTTCAGTTTGTTTTTTTCTAAATGCAATATCATGTGCTCCAATTTTAAAGGATAATCTAATACACTTTAATTCAACTTTTTTTTGTTTGGCTTTTTGTTTTTTCTTTGATCGTTTGTATTGAAAGTTTCCGAAATCCGTTATTTTACATACAGGCGGATTAGCCATAGGCGAGACCTCTACCAAATCTAATCCAGCATCTTGAGCTTTTGCGATGGCTTGCTTGGTTTCAATTATACCAACTTGCTCTCCTTTTTCGTCTATTAGAAAAATTTCAGGTATTCTAATTTGATAGTTTACTCTATGTCTTTTTAGGGGCTTTCTTTTTTTGTATTGATTTTTAGCGATAAGGGTGTTGGTTAGAAGTTAAAAAGTTGAAAGTTTTAAACAAAATATTCTTAGTGTCCTCCTACGCCAAGGCTTCGGAGGACTATCCTTCAATTTCCTTTTGGAAATTACGGATGGCTGTGCCATCCGTAGCTCTGCTTCGCAGAGCGAAGGATGGTGGAGATGAGGGGTAGTGCGCCCCTGTCTACGCAGTAATGAGAACTTTTTCTACAAGCTTAGTTTATTTTAAATTTTCAAAATTAACTGAAAAATAAACAAAAAATTAATTTTTAAGCTTATCAATATTTTCATTATACCCCGATAAGCAAGAATATAGTATATCCTAATAATTTGACATCCACCTACTTCTATTAGGCATCAAAATAGGGGACGGCTTAATCACTTTTGTGTTAAGCAATTACTGGGTTTAGTTGAAAACTTGCGAACAAGTTTTTGACCTTATCAGTTATTTTGTTGACATTTATGTGTCTTGTTTTTTTACCCCTCACCTTTTTTTAGGAAAAAGTGCGGGCTTTCAAGAATTTCTAACTTGGCTTGCCAAAGAACTAATTATATGCGCATCAAATTAAAACATCCCCATGAAGTATAAATCACACCGACCAAGCATGATTTATGTATAAAAGTATATCGTTATTTTAGGTATTTGTCAATGGATATTTACTAGTAATTCGTTATAATCCCCTCCTTACCCTGTACAAAAGCTTCGCTTTATACAGGGCGAGACCAAGGAGGGGCAGGGGGAGGTTAAAAACACTTTTTAATCTTTTCTATAACTCTATCTAAGTTTTCATATATTTCCAAATTACTGAAGCGTAAAAATTCAATACCAAATGATTCTATATACTTCTGTCTATTATTATCATACTCTATGGCATCAATATGTGAATCACCGTCTATTTCAATGGCTAACTTTAGCTTTGGACAATAAAAATCAATAACAAATTGTTTTATACTATATTGCCGACGAAATTTATAACCATTTAATTGTTTATTATTTAGTTTATTCCATAAAATCCATTCGGCTGGTGGCATATTATTTCTTAACAATTTTCTTTTTTCTGTTTCTGATTTTTTATTAAATAATTTAGTCATAATCACTTTTCATTAATGATTGGCTTTTTATATTAACCCCTCTGTATCTCCCCTTAGTAAGGGGAGAATAATAAGTTATTAACCCCTCCCGCCTTCGCCACTCTCTACGTCAAGACTACGGGAGTCAAGGAGGCTTTGGCAAGGCAAGTTGTTAGGGGGAGAATATATAATATCTCTTATAGTTTTCTCTGTCCCCTGGAGCCAGAGAAGGGAATTATTTATTATAAATAAGGGTTTATTGGATTAGAAAACTATAAGTTATTTAGAGCTACTTTATAAAGCAAGGTAGAGGAGTACGCCCGCCTTCTTCGCCAGTTGGCGGATTCGGCGAGGCAGGGAGTAAAGAGTAGGCATTAATGATTGGGGTTGCAAATTATTTATTACCAATTATTATTTTTTAAATATGTAATTTATATTTTTGATCAAGTTTTCTTTTTAAATCCTTTTTTTTCATATCTTCTCGCTTGTCATATTTTTTCTTACCGCTGGCTAAAGCAATTTCTATTTTGATAAGATTGTTTTTAATAAAAATTTTAGTGGGTACAATGGCATAGTTTTTTTGATTAAGGAATGTTTTTAATTTTATAATTTCTTTTTTGTTTAATAAAATTTTTATATCTCTGCCTGGTTTATGTTTGATTGTATTTAGATTTGATTTTTTATATTTGGGAATTTTTATATTTGTTAAATAGGCCTGATTATTTTTTCCCGCAAACGGGATCCCGCTTGTCCCGCTTTTGCGGTGGCTCTGCGGTGATATTTTAATAAAAGAACCATCTAAATTTATTTTTTGACTTTTGATTGATTTAACTTCATCACCGAATAAAATCATACCAGCTTTAAAAGTTTCTTTAATTTGATAAAGGTGGTTTATTTTTTTATTTAGAGCGACAATTTTATTTTCAGGTTTTTTAAGCATATATTTAGTATATAGTATATAGGAAAAAGTATAAAGGTTGCCTTGTTAAATAATATTATTAAAATGATAATTTTAACCTGTTAAATATTATCTAAAATGATAATTTAACAGGTTTAACAGGTTTAACAGGTTAAATAGGGTAAAAAATTTAAAGTTGCCCTCCTGCGCTACCACCTACGTTAAAACTTCCTCCTCCGATAAATCTTCGGAGGATAAATCGGAGGTCAAGAAAGCTACGGCGGGCCACGTTTGACGTGGCAGGCAGGCAAGTTGCAAGGTGGGTGTGAGTATTAAGGAGCAAGGAGTAAGTATTAAGGTATATGCGAAATCTTATCTTCCATATGTTTAAATAATAAGTATCCAATACTCTAATTTAACAATTATTAACTATTTATATTGTTTATCAATCATCAACCATTAACTATTATTAATCACAGACGACTTTATCGCGAATTGTTTAAAAATAAGAGTTAGAATTGTTTTTATTAAAGGCGTTTTAATGATTTAAGGTATCGGATAGATGGGTATAGGGTCATTTTTAGTTGTATTTAAAGTAAATTGATAGATTTTGAATACAATATATCGGATAAAAAAATATTAAATATCGGATAGGTATTTTATTTATTTATAATATATCGGTTATTAAATATGGGCAAAAATGGATCTATCGTATAGACATAGTCCTTTTTTAGTTTATTATCTATTTTAAAGGCATATCAGGGTTTTATGATACGATATATTTGTTTTTATATTTAATCGAGTAGATGTTTTGGCTATATAAGGTATTTATTTTAGCCATGAGGTTCTTATTTAGCTTAATTAAATGGATATTTTGTTGTTTAAAGTGTTTATTTGCTTATAAATGTTTATTTAAATTAGCTTTCTTAGCTTGATTAGTTTTTTGGGTTATTAGTTTTTTGGGTTATTAGTTTTTTCCTTTTTTTCTATTATTGATTTTAGATTTTTTTATTTAATTTAAATTTAATTCTTATTTAATTTTAAATTTTGTTTTTATTAATTTTTTAATAAAATTTTATATATATTTTAATTATTTCAATGATTAATTTTTTTGACTAATTTTATGTTATTTTTTAATAATTTTAGCTGTGGATAACTCTATATATTTTTACAGTTTTTTTTGGCTATTTTTATTATATCGGTTAGAACTTTAAACGATATGTTTTAGAAGAAAAACAGCCTTTTTTGTTTAAGTGGTTTTTTGGCTTAAATAAGCCACATTTAATATATCGGATATCTATCGGATGGCTTTAAAGTACCCTTTGTTTATATCGTTATAATGTTGTATAATTATTAGTAGAAAGGGGCTTTATTGGGAGGGGTAAAAAAGATAGATTTTTATAGTTTTTATACTCAAAATGGGGGGTTTAAAAAAGCGTTAAAAAATAAAAAAAATTATTAGTTTTTTCTCAAAAAAATAAAAACAAAAACAAAAACAAAAACAAAAAATAAATCCCTACACCTTTTTGAAGAAAGGGTGAGGGATAAAAAATAAAAACAAAAATAGAAGTTATTTTGTTTTTTTGTTTTTTATAAAAAGCTTAATATAGATTAAATAAGCTAAAAATAGAAATAAACCCTCAAACACCTTTATAAGGTGTGGGGGTGAATCCCTACACCTTTTTAAAAAGGTGAGCGGATAAAAAGGTTTCCCATGCAACCCACAAACCAAAAAGAAAATATTTCTGAAGAAAAGTTAATTTCTTTAGCTGAAGCAGCTGAATATTGTTCGTATTCTCAGGACTATTTATCTCTCCGAGCAAGGCAGGGGAAACTTAAGTCAGTAAAAAGAGGTCGAAATTGGTTTACCACTAAAGAATGGTTAGAGGAGTATGAAGGATATATCCCTCTGGCCCAAGCAAGCGAACATTGTTCATACTCTCAAGATTATTTATCTCTTCGCGCTCGCCAAGGAAAACTTAAAGCAATTAAATTGGGGCGCAACTGGGTAACTAAAAAAGAATGGGTTAGAGAATATGAAAAACAAAATTCAGATTTTAAATTAGAAGAAGATGGAGATTGGAAGCCAATAGAAAAAAAAGAAATTCAAGACGAAGAAGTTTTGGAACATTTAGATAATTTGGAAAAAGTTTCAGCAAAAGGATCTGCAAAAGATTTAGAATCTTCAAAATTATTAAAACCGATAAATTTAAAAGATGGCTGGGCCAATCTTTTTTATTCTACAAAAAATTTATTTTTAGATCTAGGACATTATTTTTCTAATTTAAAATTAAAGAAATTAGCAACTGATAAAAAATTACCTCGCTTTAAATTTAATAACTATTCTTTAGATCAATTTTTAAGGTCTTTAAATTTTAGCGTTGCTCTTTTAATTATTTTTATATCTTTAAGAACCATTACTCCAATTGCTTTAGGTTTTTATGAAAATCAGGGTGGCGATTTAAAAAATTTATTATCTAGGTCTTCGGAAAAAATAATTTCAGTTTCTAATAATACTTTTCAAAATATTAGTTATCAACTATCAAATTTTAATGAAGATTTAGTTCAGAGGTACCGCGAGCTTCCTGAGCAAATTAATTTAAGCTATTTGGTTTTAAAAAATAATTTAAAGAATTTAGATTATTCATTGAGAGAAAGGTTTAATATTTTTGATTTAGAAAAAAAACAATTTGATGTTTCTAAATTATCTCAAATCGGATTAGATATAGTATCTTATAGTGATGCCTCTAAAATATTATTGGACAGAGATTCTATTTTAGATGAAAATGCAAAAAGTGAGGTTTTGGGGGTTAGTGAAGAAAATGTTTTAGTTTCTGAAGATTATTTTTCTAAAAAAGGAATTATTTCTCGGTTTTGGGGACTCTTTAATAAAATAAATTCTTATAGAGAACTTCCTGAAAAAATTTCTAAGGAATTGGCTCAAAAATCATCAGATATAAATTTGGCTTTTTGGAAAAATCTATTAGGGGCCTTTAAAGATATTTTAAATATTGGGGAAACTCAATATGCTATAAAACAAGTACCCTTAGAATTAGGAGGGGCACCAATTGTTGTTAAAAATTATTATACTACCGACTCAGGACAGATGATTGAAGTTAAGGGAGAAAGGGGAGAGCGGGGTCTTTTGGGACAAGAAGGTCCCCCCGGCCCCGAAGGTTCGCAAGGGCCACCGGGAGAGAGAGGTCCTTCTGGAAGCGGTGGAGGAGGAACAACAATAATTCAAGGCGCTTCTTTAGACGGAAACAATACATGGACGAATACAAATACATTTACAGCCCAAGTTCTCATGAAAGACCTTGGGGTTTCGCGTTATTTGGGTAGTAGATATTTATCAGTAGCTGATGCGCTTTCTGTTCAAAGCGATGAAGAAGGAGGAATGGTTGTTAATGCAGACGCTACTTTTAACGACCCAGTAATTTTTAATGATACAGTAGATATAATAGGGGCTTTAAGTTTAACTGGCGATTTAAATTTAATCGGCAATGAAACAATTTCGGGAAATTTAGAAGTAGGCGGCAATTTAGATGTTTTAGGAATTGGGACATTTGCTACATTCACAACTCCTTATGATAATGTGATTACAGTTGCTAAAAGCGGTGGGGACCATGTAAGCATTACGGATGCTTTAAATTCCATTACAGATAATTCTAGCACGAATAAATATTTAGTCAGGGTAATGCCGGGCATATACACAGAGTCGGTGATTATGAAAGAATATGTAGATTTAATTTCCGAGGGTGGTAGAGAGGTTACAGAAATTACTCAGGCAGATGCTGGATTGATTACTGCAACTTCTTCATCACGAATTGAGGGTTTTGCTTTGTCAATTAGTGACTTGGGCTCTATAACAACGACCACAAAAAACATTATTACAATAGCAACCAGCACAAGTCCTTATATTGCAGATTGTAAATTAGAATTAGATTCCAGTACCACTACTATCGGTTATGGCATAGCTGTAATTACTGGCAGTCCTATTTTTGAAAATTTAGAAATGAGTGGCAATGCTTTGGCTAGAGGTTTAAGTTTAACCGGAGTCGGAACTTCTACAATAATGAATTCAGTCATCACTGCTACTGAAGATGATTTATATGCCAGCGCTGGAATTATAAAATCAAAATATAATAGATTGCTTGGTTCTAATAATAATATTACTACTTTGGCCAGCGCGATTATTGAAACAAGCTTTGATGAATATAAAACAACTAATATTGCTGACTCTAATCAATTTCATCATTATGCTTTTGGGGCCACTCCTTCTACTACAGCTCCGAGTTTGTTAATCCAACCGCAAGGCACGACTAGTTTTGATACTACAACTACAACATATTTAATGGTAAATGCCTCATCTGGTTTTGATGGGAATCTTTTTGATTTGCAGGTTGATGGTACGACTTTATTTAGTGTTGATTCTGATGGAAATGTTTTTCAAGTTGCTTCTTTCAACAGCGATTTAATTCCTTTATTTGATAATACCTTTGATGTTGGCAGCGAGGTGGCTAGATGGAGAAGAGGATTTTTTTCAGATTATTTACAAATATCCAAAGACGACAAAACAGCAACTAGTACTTTTGATTATAACAATATTTCAACTCAAGCTACAGATTTTACTATGCAGACGGCAGCAGGTTATGATTTGAATTTAGTCTCGGGAGATGATTTAGAAATTACGGCAACTTCTACCAATATTACGGGACGCCTAGCTGTCACCGCTTCTTCTACCCAAGCTTTCACAGTGGGTGATGATTTAGGCTACACTCTAGTAGTTGATACAGTTAATGATGATTTATGGATTGGGGCTGATGCTTCTAGTACAGCTCCTTTTTATGTTGATTCTTCCGAAGCTAGTTTAAGATTAGCTACCGGCATCGCTACTACCACCCATGGAGCCGATTATTTAACTTCTCAAAATGAATATACTTTACAAACTACCAGCGGTAATTTAATTTTAACTTCTGCCGCATTACTAGATATTAATGCTGGAGCAGATTTAGATTTAGATGTTACTGGTAATGGAACTATTGATACTAGCGGAACATTAACAGTTAATTCAGTTGGTAATTCATCTTGGACTACTACTTCTGGAGATTTAAGTGTTGTCACAGCGACAGCTGGAGACATTAATGTTACTTCGGCCGAAGACATTGCTTTGCAAGCTGGAACAGATATGTCATTAACTTATGGTAATACTTTCTTGCTAACTGATGGCACACCAAGATTTGAAATCGGACCAAGCGGAATTATTACTCTAGGAGATTCTTCGGCTAGTACAACTTTAGATACTTACAACTACGATATCAATGCCGCTAACAATTATACTTTGTCAGCAGTAGGTAATATTGATCTGGCCGGAGTAAATTATACTTTAACTACTTCTGGAACATACGATCGTCTAATATCAGGAGTAGCTAGCACTACATATTTAAGTCATGCGACTTCCACAATCTTAGGAAACTATACTGTTGATTCTACGGGACAAATTAGTTTTGATTCTGATGCGGAAGTAATTATTGGTGGAACTTTAGTAAGTATTG
>CAZXCJ010000003.1:0-47975 GCA_964639335.1 uncultured Gammaproteobacteria bacterium
TTTTATATGACTCAACCGATTAGTCTATGGTAAGAAAATAGATGACTCAATTCGATTTTCTTGACAAAATTATTAATTTTGCTATTATTATATATAAGTTTTCCACAGATAGTGAGTGCTCATTTAAAAGAGCTTG
The DNA here is from genome assembly GCA_964639335.1 of uncultured Gammaproteobacteria bacterium. Classification (GTDB taxonomy): domain Bacteria; phylum Patescibacteriota; class Patescibacteriia; order UBA1558; family S5-K13; genus JAIOTH01. The sequence continues at coordinate 137 of CAZXCJ010000003.1, forward strand.
ATACCTCACCTAGGAATTAAAAAGAAATATATTCTTTTTAGATTATCTGTGGAAACACAGATTTTTTATATACTAATACGCGATGCCAATATACTAATTTACCCTGTTAAATAATATTTTGAAAAAATAATTTAACAGGGTGAATACTAATAATACGAATAATATACTAATAATTTAAAATTTAAAATATTATGCCAAAAAGTAAAAAACAAAAGCAAGTAGCTTTAGAGGAAATAAAAGACAAGTTTAAAGATTCTAGACTAGTTGTTCTAAGTTCTTACGATAAATTGCCTGTTTCTGAAATTCAGACCCTAAGAACCAAACTAAGAGAAAAAGGAGTTTTTTATAGAGTTATTAAAAAGACCTTATTAAAATTGGCTTTAAAAGGCAATTTAGACGAAAGCTTAATTAATGAATTAAGAGGTAATTTAAGTTTGGCTTATAGTCCAGATGAGGTTTCGGCTGCTAAAGTTTTAGCTGAATTTGCTAAAGAGAATGAAGATTTAGAAATTCATGCCGGCTGGTTAGAAGATAAGTTTGTTGATAAAGCTCAGGTTGAGGAATTATCAAAACTTTTGTCCAAAGAGGAATTATTAATAAAACTCGTTGGAACATTAAAGAGCCCAATATCCGGTTTAGCCAATGTTTTGAGTGGCAATACGCGTGGTTTAGTAAATGTTTTAAAAGCCATTGCAGAGAAAAAGCAATAAATCAAAAAATCAATAAAACAATAAAGCAATAAAACAATTAACAATTAACCATTAAACATTATGACTGAAGAAGATAAGGAAAAGACCGCAGAAGCCGAGGAAGAAAAAAAAGAGGTTTCAAAAGTTGACGAAAAAAAGGAGGAAGAAAAAAAAGAAACCAAAAAAGTTAAAATTCCTGCAAAATTTAAATCAATTATAGAAGAAATTGAAAAAATGTCAGTTTTGGATCTTTCAGAATTGGTTAAAATTTTGGAAGACAAATTTGGCGTTTCAGCAGCAGCACCCATGATGATGGGAGCTATGCCAGGCGCAGCTGGTGCTGATGCAGGCGCAACTGAAGAAAAAACTTCTTTTGATGTTGAATTAACAGAAACTGGCGGAAATAAAATTGCCGTCATTAAGGCCATTAGAGTAATTACTAATTTAGGCCTAAAAGAAGCTAAAGATATTACCGACAGTGCTCCAAAAATGGTTTTAGAAGGAGCCGATAAGAGTAAGGCCGATGAAGCCAAAAAGGCCATAGAAGAAGCCGGAGCTAAGGTTACCTTAAAATAAACATGTTCTTAAATATAAAAAATCCCGTGAGAGCGGGATTTTTTTATTAACAAGATTTTTTAATTTTGACCAATATCTATAACTATTATTTTATTTTCAGATTGAATGTATGCTTTTTTGGCAGCTCCATCCACAACAAAGTTGTCCATACTAGATAGGGTTGGGAAATAATATTGATTTATTAATTCACCTTTTTTGTTGATAATAATTAATCTTTTACTATTATTATCTATAAAATAAATTTCTTGAATAGTGAGGTCAGTAAATACTTTGCTTATATTTTGGACAAGGGGATCTATTTCTTCAATTTGAAAATCAGCTTTTGTACCTGTGTATAATTTAATTAATTCTCCAGTATTTGTTCCTAAATAAACATTACCGTCTATTGTGATGCTAGTAGCATGATTAATATTTGTTTCGTCATTTATCCAGACCTCGCCCTTTCCAAAATTTTCTGTTCCCTGATTATATTTATATATTTGATTACTTTGATTATCCAAAGCATATATTCGGCCATTGTACATTGTCATGTCATTAGCCTGAATGTAATTAGGATGATGAGTAATTTCAATTTGTTTTCCTTCGTTTTTATCTAAATCAATTTTAATGACCTTGTCGCCGTTTTGCAGGCCATAGAGAAAGTTTTCGTTTTTTTCAAAGACTGCTATGTTTTCATAGTTGATATTTTCTATATTTAGGTTTTTAATTTCTTTTGTTTTTAAATCCAAACTTGCTAATTGGCTAGAGTTAGATCCGGCTATGATTAAATTATTGCCATGCTTAACTATTTTATTAGCTCTAAAATTTAATTCAGCAAAAATTTCAGGATTTTTAATTGTATTTAGTTTTCTTACCTCGTTAAAAATTTCCGTAAACTGATCTAATATTCTATTATATTTTTCCTTTTGCTCTATTGTTTTTTGAGGTAATTTATTAATTAATTCTGATATTTCTTGCAATTTTTCTTTAGCCTGACCCTCGTTTTTATAAATTAAAAGTAAATCATATTCTTCTTGCTTTTCTTCAATGTCTTGCAATGTTTGCTCATAGGCCAGTTTTTCTTCGGCAAGTCTTTTATTATTTTGAATAATTAAAGTTCCTATAGTAAAGCCCAATAATAATACCACAGCTGAAATAATAATTATTTTATTTTTAGAAATGGGAAACTTAGATAATAATAAAGGAATTTGAAGTTTTGGTTTTTTATTATCATAATTAGTTTTTTGGAGTTTCAATTTTGGCGGTTTTTTGAATTTTTTTATGGCAGATATTATAGCATTGCATAAAGATAAAAATTTTTGACGAACAATTTGGAAATATTTTTTAAAGCATATTTTTGGCACCCTTCTTAATTTATGAGAACTTTTTTTGTGGCGAGATATTTTTTTAATTTCATGTTTTGTTTCCTTATTTATTCCTTCTTCCTTTTTAATTTTAGTCTTGCCCTTTTTTAATATATCCTCAGTAATTTGTTGAGATTTTAATAATTCATCAATAGATCGTTGAGAGCTAACATTAATGTTTATTTTTCCTGGAGTTTCTTTGGAAGAGCTACTAAGATTAGTTTCATTAATGGACATTTCTTTTTTAACATAGGGAGAAAGCTTAATAGAGGTTAGGCAAAAATTTTCGTTTTTTATTTTATAAAGTTTTTCTTTTAACCTTAAGTTCAACCCAGCGGGCTCATTATTAATGATAATTTTTGATACTTGGTCCTTAGACAAATGATTAAATATGGAATTAGTCGTAAACATTAATAATTGATTGGGTTCTATGTTTCCACTTAAAATATTAGTAAATATTTTATCAATTTTTGGTTCATCTATGTCTGATTTTAAATAATCAAATATATTGATTAATTTATTTTCACTAGTTACCCATGCCGATACATTGCCTAGGGGTGAGAAAAAAACTTCTTGTCTGTAGATTATGGCTATTACAGCATTAATTTTTTTCAGCCACGAATTATTCACCTTGGTTATTAGGGGAATATTTTCATTAACCTCTTCTAAAATATTTTCTAAGATGGCCTCTTGTTCATTGAGAGGGGAGTTATAATAAAGCTTGTGAATTTTTTGAATAATTAAATTGCTTAAATCTTGAGGATTTTTAGTTTCTTTTGGAAGCTCTATCATGATGATTAACTTACCTTTATTTTTTTGGTTTTCATGAGGAGAGCCAGTGTAAATAAAAATATTATTCAATCCCTCTTTAGAATTAATTAAGAGTTTGCTGGTTTTCAAAATATATTTCATAATTTAGGCATTGGTCGTTAGTCAATGGTCATTAAGAATAAAATTAAAATTATTATTTATTTTTCTTGTCTATTGTCTAAAAATATTATACTATAAAAATAGGAAAGTATAAAGTTACAAGTAGCAAGTTTTAGAAAATTTGTAACTTTCAACTTTCAACTTTTAACTAACCTTTATGCTTGATCAACTTTTTGGTTCAAAAACCAGAACAAAACTTTTAAGAATGTTTTTTACTAAATCCCAGGACAGATTTTTTGTTAGAGAAATTACTCGTTTGATTGACGAAAGAATAAATTCTGTGCGTAGAGAATTAGAGAATTTAGAAAATTTTGGGTTAGTAAAATCAGAATCAAGTAATAATAAAAAGTATTATTTTTTGAATGAAAAATTTCCTCTTTTTAAGGAATTAAAAGATTTGGTTATCAAATCTAGATTTTTTATTGAGAAAAATTATATTAATAAATTTAAAAAATTATCAGGAGTTAAGTATTTAGCTTTAACTGGTTTTTTTGTAGATTTAAAAGAAGAAACCTTGACTGATATTTTAATAATTGGCAAGACATCCAAAATAGAAGTAGAAAAAATCGTCAATACTATGTCTAATGAATTTATAGAGGACATTAATTATACTATTATGGATATGAAGGAATTTAAATATCGACAAAATATGACGGATAAATTTTTATATACTATTTTAAAGAATAAAAAAATTATAGTAATTGATAAATTAGGCTTAGTTAATAATTTAGTCAGATGATTCTTTATATTAATACCAGTCAAAGAGAAAGAGTAGAATTCGCTATTATTAAAGATAGGGAAGTTTTTTTATTACAGAGAAATACAGGATTAAAACAATCCGAGCAGGCCTTATTCTTATTAGATTCTTTTTTAAAAAAGAATAAAATCAAATTGAGCAATATTAAGAGAATAGTTATTAATAGAGGACCAGGTTCATTTACCGCAGTTCGTTTAGGAATAGTTTTGGCTAATACTTTGGCTTTGGCTTTAAAAATTTCTATAGTTGGTATTTATAATCAAGAATTAAGATCCAAGGCAGATTATTTAAAGTTAAGCGGATTACAATTTGCCAAAGATTTTATAAAACCATATTATGATCGCCAACCAGACATTACGAAGAGTAAAAAAGAAGCAAGGATTAAGAAAAGTTGAAAGCTGTAAGCCGTAAGCCATAAGTTATAATTTTTATTTTTAAATTTTTAACTAATTTATATGAACATCAAAGCAATTTTATTTGATTATGATGGAGTAATAGTCGACTCATTTCCAAGTGTTTTTGAGGTATATAAAAAAATGTGTAATAAGTTTAATGTTGAATGTCCTCAAGGAATAGAAAAATTTAGGAAACTGTATGGTTATAATTATGGAGAATGTTTAAAAAATCTAGGGATAAAAGAGCAATACCTTAATCAAACTAATGAAATATATAAAAATGAAATTGTGAAAAAAAATCATAATATATTTAATGGTATAGAAAAGGTAATTATTGATTTAAGTAAAAAATATAAATTGTTTTTAGTTTCCGCCTCATATAAGCAGGAAGTGCTTGAAAAATTAAGTAATTATAAGTTAATAGAATATTTTCAAGAAATTTATTGCGGGGCAGATCAAAAAATTAAAAAAAGTAAAATTATAAAAAACATAATAAAAGATAATAATTTTCTAAAAAAAGAAGTTATTTCTATTGGTGATAGAACCATTGATTATGATATTGCTAAAAAAGTTGGTTTAGATAATGATAATATCATTATTGTTAGTTATGGATGGGGATATAACAAGGAAAGGATTAAAATAAAAAATATTGCCCATAGTCCCGATGATATTTTAAAGATCATTAATGATTCAATAAAATGATGAGCAATAAAATAGAAAATATAATTGATCATTATATTAGTGATGGAAAAATAAAGAAGAAAAGTTTTAGTTTACAAACATATATACTAATTTTTGTTTTTTTATTCATTATATTATTTCTTTTAGTATTTGCATTTCAGCCAAATTTATTTTTGGATTATTTTGAAAAGATTACGACATTTTAAAATTAAGAAATACAGGAATCGGTTTAATAAATTTTAAATATGAATAGAAAAATAAGAATTGCAATAATCGGAGGCGGATTCATCTCGCCTCAGGCGAAGCTGAAGCTAGACATGTTAAATGAACTGAAGGTTTAAATATATGAACAAAAAAGTAAAGATTGCAATAGTCGGAGGCGGACCAGCTGGAATGATGGCTGCGATTCAAGCTTCTAGCGAAAGCACAGAAGTTTTTTTGTTTGAAAAAAAAGCTAGTCTGGGCAAAAAGTTATTAATTACTGGAAAGGGGAGATGTAATATTACCAATCAGGAACCAAATATTAAAAAATTTATTCAAGTTTTTGGACAAAATGGTAAATTTTTATTTTCAGCATTTTCTCAATTTTTTAATGAAGATTTATTAAATTTTTTTAGAGAAAAGGATTTAGATTTTAATTATGAAAGAGGCGGCAGGGTTTTTCCAAAAAGCAATAGCTCCAATGATGTCTTAAGTGTCCTAAAGTCATATTTGAAAGATAAACAAGTTAAAATTTGTAAAAACAAAGAGTTAAAAGAAATAAAAATTTTAAACAATAAATTTGTTTTAAAGTTTAAAGATTCTGAATTTATAGCTGATAAAGTCGTAATTGCTTGCGGAGGAAAATCATTTCCAGGGACTGGATCTAGTGGAGAAATTTTTGATATTTGCAAAAAATTAGGACATAAAATTGTAGAACTTAGACCATCTTTAACGCCAATTTTAGTAAAAGAAGATTGGATAAAAGATTTAGAAGGATTGTCTTTGAAAAATGTAGAAGTTCGGATTATTAAGAATGACAAAATAATAGAATCTCGCTTTGGGGAAATGATTTTTACGGATAAGGGGGTTTCTGGTCCAATTATTTTATCTTTGAGTAAATATATTTGTCGAGAAGATTTAAAAAATATTTTTTTAAGTATTGATTTTAAGCCGGCCCTAAATCCAGAGAGATTAATTCAATGGATTAGAAGAGAAATGATTGATAGAAATATTATTTATAAAAATTTATTAAAATTACTTTTGCCCAATAAATTGATTCCAGTATTTCTAAAATTAGGAGCTATAGATGAAGGCAAAAAAATTAAGCATTTAAATAAAAAAGAAATAAATAGTTTAATCAATTTGTTGAAAAACTTTAAATTTAAAATACTTGGTTTGGATAACTTCACTCATGCAATTATTAGTTCTGGAGGAATCAGCATAAAACAAATAAATCCCCAGACAATGGAATCTAAACTAATTCCGGGTTTATTTTTTGCGGGCGAGGTTATTGATTTAGATGCCGAAACCGGCGGTTATAATTTACAGGCTGCTTTTTCTACTGGCCATGTAGCTGGGAAAGCAGCAATAAGCCATAAGTAGTAAGCTATAAGCTTTAAAGGATAAAAAGAAAAAACCAGAACAAGTCTGGTTTTTTTATAAATAGATTATTTATTTTCCCCCTCTTAATTCCGGATCTATTTCTTCTGGTGATGGTCGTTCTGGTTTTCTTCCGTCACCATGAAGATGTAGTTCCGTTCCTGTTTTCTTACTATTTTGGAAAGGGGGTGGTGTTTTTTTCTTTGGGACATTTTTAGATTTTCTTCCATCACCATGGAGATGAGTTTCTTTTGTATTTTTTTCCATTTTTTCTCCTTTATTTTATTTTTAGAATATTTTATTGATTTAGAATTTTATCAAACTAAAAGATTAAGTCAAGCTTTGTGATGTGATTATTTTATATTCTCCTAAAGCTAAATTGCCGAGTCCTAATTTTCCAATCTGGATTCTCTTTAAATTAACAATTCCCGAACCCACGGCTTTAATCATTTCTCGAATTTGTCTTTTACGACCTTCAAATATAGTAATATCTAATTTCATTTTACTTACTTCTCTCACTTGAGCGGGGAGTGTTTTTTTATTATCAATTATAATTCCATCTCGTAATTTTTGAATTTGATTTTGATTTAGTGGTTTATTGAGAACAACTTCATAGGTCTTGGGTAACTTATATCTAGGATGAGTAATCTGATTAGCCCAATCACCATCATTGGTTAAAAGTAAAAGCCCTTCGGAATTATAATCCAAACGCCCGGCATATTTTAAGTGTTGGTATTTTTTAGGAAGCAGCTTATAAATAGTATCTCTTTGGTGGGTATCTTTTTTGGTAACCAAAAAGCCCTTGGGTTTATTTAATGCTAAATAAATTTTTTCTTTGTTTGGCTTGATAATTTGGTTTTGGAATTTTACAATATCTTGGTCAGTAATTTGAGTTCCGAGGTTAGTGCAAGTTTGATTATTAATCATTATTTGTCCAGCTTTAATAAACTCCTCAACTTTGCGCCGAGAGCCCAGATTGCATTGTGCTAAAAATTTATTAATTCTCATGTAATTAGTATAAAGTAGCAAGTTGCAAGTTGCAAGTTTAAAATTTTTGAATTTGATTTTTTTTGAAATTTAAAATTAAATAATTAAAACTTTCAATTTAAATTGAAAATTGATAATTGAAAATTGTTTGAAAAGCTATTGCTTTTCAAAAGTTATCCACAGGTATATGCTTGACCCCGTTAAATAACTTAAATTTTTATGAAAATTTAAGTTAAAATTTAGATTTAGATATGTTACTCTAATATAAAATTATTTTTTAAAAGCCCTTAAAATAGCTTTTTAACTATAATATTTGCCTAAATTTTATTTAACGGGGTTGACATATTTTTTAAATAAGTTATACTTTAGTTAAGTAAAGTAAAAATATGAATAAAAACACCGAAAATTTATATCAAGCTATTCTTAGCTTAAAGAATAAGAGTGAGGCTAAGAAGTTTTTTAGAGATCTGTTAACTGAACAGGAGATTTTAGAATTTTCTAAAAGATGGCAAGTTGCTCAAATGTTAGAAAATAAAGTTCCTTATTCTTTTATTAAAAAAAGAACTGGTTTAAGCTCTACCACGATTGCCAGGATTTCTAGATGGTTAAATAAAGGTAAGGGTGGCTATAAGTTAATGTTAAAAAAAATAAATTCTCATCATAACTTAATTTCTTCCCCAAGAAGGAATTGAGTTGATTTTTAATATTGATTCAAATCAGTCCAGCTCCTTCTTGAGAAGGAGTTTTTTAATTCTCAAGAAAGAAAATTATGAATATTAAAAATAAAAAAATAAAAGTTTTGGAATTGCCAGGAATGGATATTACTATGCCTTTGTTTAGTTTTGGTACCGGCACTCCTAAAATAAGTATTATAGCTGGTATGCACGGTAATGAGGAAACGGGTTTAATGATTATTAAAAAGGTATTTGATTATTTATCAAATAAAGAGCTTAAAGGAACCTTGCAAGTTTTGCCTAGTTGTAATTCCTTAGCTCAGGGTTTTGGTTCAAGAGTTATTCCAGGATTTGATTATAAAGATTTGAATAGGCAATTTCCTGGTAGTAGTGATGGTCAATTTATTCCACAATTGGCTAACAAGATTTTTAATTTAATTAAAGACAGTACATGCGTTATTGATTTGCACACTTTTAATATGCTTTGTCCTATAGTAGGTGTTTTTTGTAGAAGCAAAGATTTAAATAAAAATCAAAGAGTTTTAAAAGCTATCATGAGAATGGAGATAGATATGATATGGGAAATAAATACAGAGAGTATGGAAGATATTAGATTTAAAGGCGATTTAGCCGATGCTTTAAAAAATACGAGTAGTGATTATATTAGCTTAGAGACTCCAAAAATTTATAGAATTACAGAAAATGAATTAAATCGTTCTGTTAAATCAATTCTTAACTTGTTGAGGTATTACGGTTGTTTAAAAGGAAATATTGGTGTTATAAAGGACGTTCCAATAGTTAAAAGATTTGATTTAAGGAGTGTGAATAGTGGATTGTTTTTACCTATTAAAAGACCTTTGAAATTAGTAAAAAAAGGTGAAATTATTGGAGAGATTTATTCCCTTAAAAATTATAAAGTAAATAAAATTAAATCTGTTAAAGATGGTTTAGTGATGATGATTAGAGATAAAAGTTTGGTTTCAAGCGGAGATAAATTATTGGCCATTGGTAAGATTATAAATTAAATAGATTGAAAATTAAATATAAGGAGGAAAGATGTTAAATCCATTGCATCGTTCTTTTGGAGGAGCAGGTCCTCACATAGTTAATTCTCAGAGAATAAGCTGTAATTGGGTGCGGACGGTTAGTTTTTCCGCACCCTCTTTTATTAACATTGAATTTTTATAAGGAGACACGATGGAAGATTTAGTTGATAAGTGTTTAGAAATTGAATGCAAGTTGTTGGATATAAAAATAGGATTTGGAGATTCTTTGGAAAAAGGAAAGATTCCTTGGCAAATTTGTCCTAATGCTTTTTCTTTTACCCCTCAACAAATCGAAGAGATTGAAGATATTGGATCATGGGCTTTTAATTTTTTTAAGGCCTCAGTTGAGCTTTATAAAAATAAGCCCGGAATTAGAAATTTATTAGATATGGGTAAGGGCAAGTTGGTTTTAAATTTTCAAAAACTGGTTTTAGATTCAGGTAAGATGCCAAGGTTTTTCAGAGCTGACCTTTTATTGATGGAGAATGGAAAATTTCAAGTTGGTGAATTCTCCTTAAAGCCAGGTGGAACGGGAATTACCGCTGGTCTACAAGAGGTTTATTCTGGAAATATGATTGGCCAAGGAATTTTGCAGTGTTATGGTCGTCTATTAGATGAAGGAAATGGAAAGGGTCTGTTTGCGGTTGCCACGGAGAAATATAGAACTTTTACTGAATTTCAAGGATTAACATATTTACTGAATAAAAAAGGTTATGACTGTCATTTCAACGATCCCTGTATTTCAGCGATACCTAAAAATGGTTTACTTTATAGTTATTTACCTCCTCGGACTTGGATTGATTATCAAGAATTTATTAGCAGAGCTTGGCAGGATTGTTCCGTTTTTACCCCTCCCCCCTATATTTTTCTAAAAGAAAAAGCACTTTTTGCTTTGTTGAGGGATAGAAATTACCGATCTTTTTGGAAGAATAGATTGGGAAGGGGGTATAATTTTCTACAAGAGAAATTAGTTGATTCAGCTTTAATTACTAATAGTAATCATTGCCGACTATTGAATCAAAATATCAAATTGGAAGATTTAAAAAAATTAACTAATCGGCCAAGAAGAAATTTTCTGATTAAATTATCTGGTTTTTCGGAAGGATCCAGTGGTGCCAAGGGAGTTGTTTTAGGAATGGATGTTGGTAGTAAAACATGGAATAAATCTATCACCGATGCTCAGAACTTTTTTATTAAGAAAAGAGGTTTGTATATATTACAACCATTTATTCCTAGTGTAAGAGTTCCAATTAAATTTTTGGATTGGGATTTAGGGAACATAAGGGAAGAAAAAAGGTATTTGAGGATTCTGGCTTACTACTTTGTTTTTAACGAGGAAGTAGTGTTAGCTGGTATTGAAGTTAATTCTAGAAAAAGAGCTAAAGTTCATCTGCAAAAAGACGCTACTTCGGTTCCAGGTGTGTTAAGGGCACAATGAATATATTAACTAATACTGGGAAATTAATTTTTCCCATACAAGAAACTATAAGGAGAAAAATATGTCAGATATTGATTTAATTAATCAAAAGAAAAAGGAAATTAAAGAAGCAAAAATTGCAGGAGATAAGAATCTTGTAAAAAAATTGGAAAGAGAATTGAAAGAATTAAAAGAGTCAATAAAAAAAGGAAAAGATGAAAACGCTAAAGACTATGTAACTAGAATGTATGGAGGGCATTGCTAGTTGAAAAAAATCAAAGCTGGGAAATTAATTTTTCCCAGTTTTTTTGTATACAAATATTCGATTCTAATATACAAATTATACTAATCCCGCGAAGCGGGATCCCGCCTGCCTGCGCGAAGCCCCGTCTGCGGGGCGAAGGCAGGCAACAATTATAATTATAATAGAGGCGGGATAATACAAATACTATACGAATAATTAAATTTTAAAATTGAGTTATTAAACATTAACCCTGTTAAATTATTGTTTCACAATATTATTTAATAGGGTGAAATTAAAATTTAAAACCTGTTCTGGCGACGGGTCAGGATTGAAAATTGAAAATTGTTTGAAAAGCTATTGCTTTTCAAAAGTTATCCACAGTTTGCAGTGGTTGCTAAAATATGTGTAGTGGAGTAGAATATAATTGAAGTGGATAATTGTGGATAAGTATGGGGATAACTTTTTGAAAAAGTGTAAAAATTATAACTTAACCCTCATTTTATCATCTTTTAATTTAAATAAGTTTTAAATAACCCAATGTTTATTGGCGAATACAATCATAGCATGGATGAAAAAGGTAGATTGGCCATACCTGTCAAATTTAGGGTTGAATTTAAAAATGGGGCAGTTGTTACTAAGGGTTTAGACAATTGTCTTTTTGTTTTTACTAAAAAGTCTTGGAATGAATTAGCTGATAAATTATCTAAATTGCCAATTTCTCAATCTAAATCCCGAGCTTTCGCTAGAATGATGTTAGCTGGAGCCATGGATGTTAAATTAGATAAACAGGGTCGGATAATGTTGCCGGATTATTTAAGAAAATATGGGACTTTAAGCAAAAAGAATGTCATTGCGGGTGTTTTTAATAGATTAGAAATTTGGAATGAAAAAACTTGGAATATTTATAAACAATCAGTGGAAAAAGAATCTACTCAAATTGCTAATGAGTTAGGAGACCTGGGGATTTAAATTGTTGTATTGCTAAATTGTTAAATTGTTTTTTTAGCCATTTAGCAGTTTAACAATTTAACAATATGTATAAAAAGCACATCCCTGTATTATTAAATGAAGTTATTGGGGGTTTAAATTTAAAATTTAATTATAATGTTATTGATGCTACTTTGGGAGGCGGGGGGCATGCAGAAAAGATTTTACAAGCCATAGCGCCCCAAGGAATTCTAATAGGTTTTGATTTAGATCCCGAAGCAATTAAAATCGCTAAAAAAAATTTAAATAGAAACAAAAATAAAAACCGTGTAATTTTTATTCAAGGAAATTATAAGGACATAAAACAAAATGAACGATTATCAAAAATTTCAATTAACGGCATTTTACTTGACTTGGGCCTATCATTATATCAGTTACAAGAAAAAGAGCGGGGCTTTACATTTTTAGGCCAGCAGAGTTTAGATATGCGCTATGATAGGAACGAGAAAAAAATAAATGCTGAATATATTATTAACAATTTTAAAGAAGAAGAATTAGCAGATATTTTTTATAGATATGGAGAGGAAAAATTATCACGGCAAATAGCCAGCTTAATTGTTAAAAGAAGGGCTCAAGAAAAAATAGATTCTCCAGAGAAATTAGTAAGAATTATTGAATTAATTTATAAAAGTAAATTTAAAAATAGATCAAAAAGGCATCCGGCCACTAAAATTTTTCAGGCGCTGAGGATATACACTAACGAAGAATTTAATAATATCAGAGATTTTTTACCAGAAGCTATAGATATTTTAGAGCCCAAGGGCAGATTAGCAGTTATTAGTTATCATTCTTTAGAAGATAAAATAATTAAAGAATATTTTAAAAAAGAATCACGAGATTGTTTATGCCCGCCAGAATTACCAGAATGTAGATGCGGACATAAAGCTAGTATAGAAATTATTAATAGGAAGGTTATTGTTCCCAGTGAAGAAGAAATTATAAATAATTTTGCCTCCAGAAGCGCTAAATTAAGGATAGTTGAGAAGTTAAAAGTTTAAAACGCAAAACATAAGGTTAAAAAAATAAAAATAAAAAATAAAAAAACCTTATATCTATTTGATTAGGTGTAGGGATAAAAACAAAAATATGAAAAATCTTTTATTTGCGGTGAGGAAAATTTTAATAAAAAATAAGATGAAACGCTTCAAAAATAAAAAGAAAAATATGCTTTGTTTTAATATTGGATTAATTATTGTTATTTTTCTTTTACTCTTCATTCATCTTATTGGAACAAATGAGGCCTCTAAAGAGGGTTTTGTTATTAAAGAATTAGATTCTCAATTAGCAGGATTAAAACTTGTGAATAAAGAATTAAATTTACAATCTGCTGAGATGCAATCAATTGAGAGAATTAAAAACGAGGCAATTAGCAGATTAGAAATGGTGGAATCTGGCGGATACGATTATGTTATCTTTAGATCTGCAGATAGTATTGTCAAAAAATAATTTTTTTAAAAATTTTAATCATTTGCCCTGCTAGTTTTTTCTGCAGGGCAAATTAGTATAAATTATGATTAAAGGGTCTAAAAATTTTATTGATGTAGATAAGATGAATCGTTTGCAATTTCTTTTTTTGATTGTTATTTTAATTTGTCTATTTATTTTGATAAAATTGTTTTATTTACAAGTTATTAAAAAAGATTTTTATAATACTAAGGCAGAGGCCCAGCATTTTATGGTGAGCAATATTCAACCCAAGAGAGGGGAAATATTTTTAGATAGTGCAGATAATACAGAATATCCTTTAGCCATTAATAGAACTTATTTAAAACTTTATGCTATTCCTAATTTAATAGAAGGAGATCTTTTGAAAATAAGCCAAGATTTAGCTGGTATTTTAGACATGGACATAGAAACTATTTATTATAGATTGTCTAAAGAAGACGACATATATGAACCAATTAAATCTAAATTAACAGACGAAGAAATTGAAAAAATAAGCAATTTAAATTATAAGGGGTTGGATTTTGTCAAAGAAACTTACCGGTATTATCCAGACGGAATGACCAGTAGTCATATTATCGGATTCGTTGGTTATCAGAAAGATAAATTAGTTGGAAATTATGGCTTAGAGGGTTATTGGGAAGAAAAACTAAGAGGTCAGGGTGCTAATTTTACTAGCGAAAAGGATGTGGATGGAAATTATATTACTATTGGCAGAACAGATGGAAATAAAGAAGTCGTTAATGGCCAAGATTTATATTTGACCATTGATCAGGCTATTCAACATTTTTCTTGTGAAGAATTAAAAAAAAGCGTGGAGAGCTATCAGGCCCTAGGAGGCTCAGTGATTGTTTTAAATCCTAATAGTGGAGATATTTTAGCGATGTGTAATTATCCAGAATTTGATCCAAATAATTATTCTCAAGTGGAAAATATAAATTTTTATAATAATAGTTCAATATTTTATGCCTATGAGCCAGGTTCTGTTTTTAAAGCCATTACTATGGCCATGGCTCTAGATTTAGATTTAGTTGCTCCAGATACAACTTATTTTGATACCGGCTTTTATGAAGTAGAGGATTATACAATTAAAAATTCTGATTTAGAGGCTCATGGTGAACAAACCATGATTCAGGTTTTAGATGAGTCATTAAATACAGGAGCCGCTTGGGTGTCCGAGAAGATTGGCCGTGAAAGATTTAAAAGTTATGTAGAAAATTTTGGTTTTGGAGAAAAAACAGGCATAGAATTAAATACAGAAATTGCTGGTAATATTAGTAATTTAGATAGAAAAGGTCGCGTATATTTAGCCACAATTTCCTATGGACAGGGCATTACAACGACCCCCCTGCAATTAGTTATGGCCTTTAGTTCTTTGGCTAACGGAGGGTATCTTTATCGGCCCAGGATTATAAAGAAAATAATTTACCCGAATGGTAAAACAGAAGAGATCCAGCCAGAACTGATAGAAAAAGTTATTTCTGATAAGGCCGCTAAACAAATTTCTGCTATGTTAGTCTCTGTCGTAGAATCGGGGCACGCATCTTTGGCTCAAGTTGAGGGTTATTATTTGGGCGGTAAAACTGGTACGGCACAAATTGCCCAGGGGGGCAAGTATTCCAGCGAGAATACCAACCATACTTTTGTTGGTTTTGGCCCATCAAAAGATCCAAAATTTGTAATATTAACGAAATTAAATTCACCGCAAAGGGCTTGGGCTGCTTTGACTGCCGCGCCTTTATTTGCTAAAATTTCTAAATTCATATTAGATTATTATAAAATAAGCCCAGAAAGATAATTGGCAGTAACTTGTAATTAGTAACTTGTAATTTGTAAATAATAAACACAATTACTAGTTACGAGTTACAGATTACGGATTACATTTATGACAAGAAAAGTATTATTTACAATTTTAAAAATTTTAAGCCAGTTGGTTTTAAAACGCTATAAACCAAAAATTATTGCTATTACTGGCTCAGTAGGAAAAACTTCTTCCAAAGAGGCAATTTTTCAAATTTTAAAAAATAAATTTAATGTTCGTAGAACAAGAGGTAATCAAAATAATGAAATAGGAGTCCCTTTGACCATTTTGAATATTAAAAATACTCCAGGTAAAAATATTTTTGGTTGGTTAAAAGTTTTTTTAAAAGCCCTTGGAATGATTATCATTAAAATTGAATATCCCGATAAGTTGGTTTTAGAGTTTGGAGCAGACCACGCCGGAGATATTGATTATTTAGTTAATTTCATTCCAGTAAATATAGGAGTATTAACCAAAATTTCTAAAGCACATATTAAATATTTTAAGACCGAAAAGTCAATTTTTAATGAAAAAAAGAAAATTTTTAAAAATATTCCTTCTCAGGGTTATGCAATAATTAACAATGATGACAGAAGAATACGAACCTTAAAAGACCAATTAAATTGCCGGGTTTTAACTTATGGCATTGAAAATAATTCGGACATTTATGCTACGGCCCTGCAAATTGTAGAAAAAAATGGAGTGATTGGAATGAATTTCAAAGTAATTTATCAAGGCAACACCGTGCCGGTATTTTTGCCAGAATCTTTGGGCTTGCCGCAGGTTTATGCATTTTTATCAGGAGTAGCCGTAGCCGTTATTAGTGGTGTTAATTTAGTAGAAATATCAGATTATGCTCAAGGATATATTCCTCCTCGGGGTCGAACTAAGCTTTTAGACGGCATCAACGGTTCTTATATTATTGATGATACTTATAACTCTAGCCCAGAACCAGTCAAAATTTCCATTGATTTATTAAATAATATGAGAGGTATTATTTTAGGTCGGAGAATAGCTGTTTTGGGCGATATGTTGGAATTGGGCAGAGAATCAATACCTTTACATAAAGAAATTGGTAAATATGTGGCCAAAAGAAATATTGATAAATTATTGACCATTGGTTCTAAGTCTAGAAATACTCACAGAGAAGCCGAAAAATATAATTTTAATTCAGATAATAATATTTATTTTAAAGAACAAAAGGAATTGATTGCTTATTTAAAATCTATTTTAAGAGAAGGGGATTTAGTTTTAATTAAGGGCTCTCAGGAAGCTAGAATGGAGAGGATTGTAAAAGCCATTATGAGAAATTCAGATAATGCCAAAGATTTATTAGTTAGACAGACAGAGGAGTGGTTGAATTAAAATTGTGTTTATTGGCTGATATTAATTTGCATATTTTAAAATTTACTATATACTAAAAAGAGCTTATAAATAATTGAAATTTTTATGAAAAAAGTTTTATTATTGCTCTTTCTTTTGATTTCTTTATCATTATTGACAACTGCTTGTGTTAAGAATGATAAGGCCGGAGAAGAATTGAGCATTGATCAGGATAAATTAACAGCATATTTAATTAATGATATTAGGTGTGTTGAGGATAACTGTAATGATGATTTTGTTCAAAATTTGAAGATGAGTTTAAGGCAATTTTTTCCTATGATTGAATTTGAAGAGTATGATTATAATTCAAGTTTAGGAAAACAATTTTATGAAAAATATAATTTAGAAGTTCTACCAGCTATTTTATTAACTTCTAAAATTGAAGCAGAGGCGAATTATAATAGAATTCAGAACTTTGTTGCTGAAAAGGAGGATTTATTAGATTTACAATTAGGAGCTACTTTTAATCCACTGACCGGTAATCATTCCATAGAGTTTTGTGATAATAATAAAGATGATGATGGAGATGGATTAAGTGATTGTGAAGATGAAAAATGTAAGGCCAATTTGGTTTGCCGTGAAGAAATAGCCAATCAATTAGATTTATTTGTGATGAGCCAATGCCCTTATGGCACTAAGGCCTTAGATGCCATGGAAGAGGTTTTAGAAAATTTTGGCGACAAAATTGATTTTAATATTTATTATATAGCCAATGAAAATCCTGATGGCAGTTTTCAATCTCTGCGTGGCCAGCCAGAAGTCGATGAAAATATTAGAGAATTATGTGCTATAGAAAACTATCCCGATAATTATGAATATATGGAATATATTTTATGTAGAAATAAAGACATAAATGGAGATTGGCAAGAATGCGCAGAGGGTTTTTCTCAAATAAATTCTTGTTTTAATGGAAGCGAAGGCGAGGAATTATTAAGTGATAATATAGGGCTTGCCAATGAATTAGGAATTGGCGCTTCTCCAACTTGGATTGTAAATAATCGTTATCAATTTGGTGGTATTGATGCTGAAACAGTTAAACAAAATTTATGTTTGTATAACCCTGATCTAGGAGAAGCTTGTAAGCTCGAATTATCAAACAATTCTGAAGCAGCTGGTTCTTGTAATTAATATTTATTAGATAGTATTATAGTATTATAGAGGTGGCTTTTAGAGTCACCTCTTTTGTGTTAAAATATTTATAGAATAATTAAATATTAAATTTATGAATGTAGAGGAATTGGGACAAAAATATTATTGTAGTATTTGTGGTAATGAGGTTCAAGTAACCAAAGTGGGCGGGGGAGAATTAGTGTGCTGTGGCAAGCCCATGGAATTGGTAGTAAACGAAAAATAGTTTTTTAAAGAAATAAAAATATAAAGCCGAGCTGGTCTTGGTTTTTGTATCTAAAAAACTCTTGACATATTTTTACTTATTGCTATACTGAAATTAGCACTCAAATATCGAGAGTGCTAAGGAAGAATTTACAATTACCAATTTTCAATTTGAATTTAATAATTCATTAATTGCTATATTGCTAAATTGTTAAACTGCAACAATTAAACAATATAACAATTTAACAATATAATTGATCATTGACTAATTGATTATTTACCCTGTTAAATACTATCGCAATTAAGCGATAATTTAACAGGGTGAAATGAAAATTTTAAATTGATTATTGATAATTGAAAATTGACTCTTATGACTCACGATAAAATATTAAAATACATTATTGAAGAATACATTAATTCAGCGACTCCGGTTGGCTCAAGTCATTTAGTTAAAAAAAAGAAATTAGGTTGTTGCCCAGCCACAGTTAGAAATGCCATGATGGATTTAGAAAAAGACGGCTTTCTTTTTCAGCCTCATATTTCTGCTGGCCGAATTCCTACTCCCCAGGCCTATAAATTTTATGTTGATTCTTTAGATTTAAAACAGCAATTATCAAATTCACTTATTAAAAAATTGGATTCTTTACTGAAAAAATCTAAAATTAGAGATTTAGAACAAAAATCAAAAGTTTTAGGTAAAATAATAGCAGAAATTACTAATGGTGCGGTGCTTTTAGCTTTTTCGAAAGATAATTATTATATTACTGGCTTTTCTAATATTTTATCTCAACCAGAGTTTATAGAAATGAATCGTTTGCATAATTTGAGTTTGGCTTTAGACAATTTAGAAAATATTTTAGAAATGGTTTTTGATCAAATTAAAGATACTCAGATTTTTGTCGGGCCAGACAATATCTTTAGTCAGTATTTGTCAGCTATTACCTCTCCCTTTTCTAAGGGTGTGATTGGAATTTTGGGTCCAACTAGAATGGATTATAAAAAAAATTTAGGTTTAATCAATTATTTTAAGAAAACAACATAGCTTTCAATTTACAATTTGAATTTAATAATTCATTAATTGCTATATTGCTAAATTGTTAAACTGCAACAATTAAACAATATAACAATTTAACAATATAATTGATAATTGAAATATTGGTTATTTACCCCTCACCTTTTAATTTGAAAATTTAATATCTTGACTTTACTATATAATCTTTTTAAAATAATTTTTTGATATTAGTTTGCAAAAAAGGTGATGGGGTTAAATGAAAATCTAAAATTGGCCTGCCTGCACGGAGCAGAAACTCCGTTTCGGCGTAGGCAGGTAATTGATCATTTATAAAAACAATATAAACATGGATAAGAAAAAGATAAAAAAGAACAAGAAAGTTGATAAAGCCGAGGAATATCTTTATGGCTGGCAAAGAACTCAGGCAGATTTTGAAAATTATAAAAAGCAAACAGAAAAAAGAATTAAAGATGTAATTGAGTTTGCCAATGCGGAATTATTATTAGATTTATTGCCCCTATATAGTCATTTTAAATCCGCTTTACGGCATATTCCCAAGGAACAAAAAGAAGAGAGCTGGTGCCAGGGCTTAGAACATATTAAAAAATTATGGCAGGATTTATTTGCCAAGTTTGATATTCAGGAAATAAAAACCATTAGTCAGGAATTTGACCACAATTTGCACGAAGCTATTCAATTTACAGAAAATCCTAATAAAAAGGACCATGAAATTATTAAAGAAATTCAGCCCGGTTATAAATTAAATGATAAAGTCATTCAACCCGCGAAAGTAATTGTTAACAAGCATAAATAACCCTACTTAAATTCGCCCCCTGATCTCTCGACCCCGAGCTCGAGACCGAGGGGCTAGGGGGAGATGTCCGACTTGTCTGCCGTAGCTTTAGCGAAGGCAGAAGGACAGAGGGGGTTTACCTTAAATAAATAACTAAAATCATATGCATTTAATTAAATGGAGTCCAATGTTTGATGAAGAAGATGAGTTTTTTAATTTTCCAATGGTCAGGCCAAGCAATGTTCCTTCATTAGACATTTATCAAGACAAAGACAATGTTTATGCTAGAGTTGCATTGCCAGGAGTTGATCCAGGAAAGATTAATGTTTCTATTGAAAATAGTATTTTGACTTTAGAATCTTCTACTGAAAAAAAGTCAGAAATTGACGAAAAAAATTATTATAGAAAAGAAATCAGATATGGTTCATTTCGGAGAAATGTTCAATTGCCAACTCAGGTAGATGGCGATAAAGCCAATGCTGAATATGAAGATGGAATTTTAAATATTACTATTCCTAAAAAAGAAGAAGTAAAAACCAAGAAGATAGAAGTAAAAATTCACCATGTTAAATAGTATCACGAAGTGATAATTTAACATGGTAAAAAAGAAATAAACCACCTCACCCCCATCTCCTACAACAGGAGAGGGGAGGGAGAAATGTGAGATTAACAATTAAAAAGAAAAGCTATTTATGTTAAATAGTAAGGCATTATTTAATGCTCGGTTATTACGAAAAAGAATGACCAAGTCCGAGAAGATGCTTTGGCAGGAATTAAGAAATAAGAAATTAGGTTTTAAATTCCATCGCCAAATGCCATTTGTTTTTGAAAATTATCATTTTATAGCTGACTTTTATTGCTCAAAAAGAAAGTTAATTATTGAGCTTGATGGTGAAATTCATAATGATTTAGAGATAAAAGAATATGATAAATTCCGAACAGAAGCTTTCGAGATAGCTGGTTATCAAGTAATAAGATTTAAAAATTCACCCTGTTAAATAGTATCGCAATTAAGCGATAATTTAACAGGGTAAAGAAATATTAAGCAATTTAGAAGAAATTTTAATAAAAATTAAACAAGTCCTGTCTAACGGTCTTTCTCCTGACTAGGAGAGAGATGTCCGAAGGACAGAGAGAGGTTAACCCTATGTCCGACAACATGTTATTGCCAAAAAAATTGATTCAAAAATGTCCGATTTGTGGGCAAGAATACAATCATAATAAGATAAAGATTTTAGAAACTGAAGATTTATATATTTTGTCTTATTTAAAATGTAATAACTGTAATTCTGGTTTAGTTTTGAAAATATTAATGCTCCCGCATGGAATGGTCGGCCAAGCAGTTGTTACGGAATTGGATGATGAGGAAATCAAAGGTATTAAAAAAAATAATCAGCCCATAGGTAGTGAAGATGTATTATTTATTTACGATTTTTTTAAAAAAGGAGATGCTCTGCCCTCAGGAGTTTTGACACAGGAAGGGGATTTAATAAAAAGCTTGAAGAATTAAATAAAGTATTATGTTTGATAGAAAGTCAATGGTAATTTTCGAAAATTTTAAAATTCGTCGCCATTTTGATGAAAAACAGGGGAAATGGTATTTTTCAGTAATTGATATTATAGCAGTTTTAACTGAGCAGACGGATTATAAAAAAGCAAAAACATACTGGACAACACTTAAAAATCGTTTTAAAAAAGAGGGAAGTGAAGTGGTCACAAATTGTGACCAGTTGAAAATGTTGGTATAGATATTAAAGAAAATCAAAAAAAATGGGGAATGACAATTAGTCCAGAAGTTAATCAAGTTAAATATACGCCATTAATTATAGCTGATACTGAAAAAGAGGACTTCGCACTCGTTTTAGGAAGTTTTATTAAACCTTTCATAAAAGATTTAATGGTGGATATAGTGGATATAATAGAAAGAGCAGATGGCAATAAAGATGAAATCACTTTTTATTTCTCTGGAAGTCCAAAGTTTAATGAAGATGGAACTGTATATTTTAATGAAAATAATTTAAATAATTGAAATAAAAATATGGAAAAAAAACTTGTTCAATCATTAACAAATAATTTTGAATCTTTTGTGCATAAAACAGAAGATGGGGTTGAATTTTGGTTAGCCAGAGATTTACAACATTTATTGGGTTATTCAAAATGGGATAATTTTCAAAATGTAATTTCTAAAGCGAAAACGGCTTGTGAATTGTCAGGTCAAGATATTTTGAACCATTTTCCCGATGTCAAGAAGATGGTCAATATCGGTTCTGGTGCTCAAAAAGAGATAGACGATATTTTATTAACAAGGTATGCTTGTTATCTTATTGCTCAGAATGGAGATAGTGTAAAAGAAGAGATTGCTTTTGCACAGACTTACTTCGCTGTTCAGACTAGGAAAGCAGAAATAATAGAACAGAGATTATTAGAGGTAGAAAGAGTGCAGGCTAGAAATAAATTAGTTGAAACAGAAAAAGAACTTTCTCAGGTAATTTTTGAACAAACTGGTGGAAATCAAAATTTTGCACTCATCAGAAGTAAAGGTGATAAAGGATTGTTTAATAGAACCACTCAACAGATGAAAGATAAATGGAAAATAAAAAATAAATCATTAGCAGATTTTATGCCTACAATTTTATTAAAAGCCAAAGACTTTGCTACAGAAATTACAATTTTTAATTCTAAAGAAAAGAAAATGAATACGGAAAGAGAAATATCTAACGAACATATCACAAACAATAGATCAGTAAGAAAAACTTTAATTTCTCGTGGCATTACCCCAGAAAATTTATCACCAGAAGAAGATGTGAAAAAATTGGAGAGAAAACTTAAATCTGAGAAAAAGGATAGTTTGAATAATAAAAAAGTTAAAAAAATTAAATGATTAACGAATTAATCAGCGGTGAAGAGGTTTTGTTTATTTATGATTTTTTTAAGAAAAGAGACCCGTCTCCCAAAGCCTTGGCGAAGGGGGAAGATTTAATGAAAGAAATTAAGTAATTAAAATGAAAATATGACACAAAATATTTTTGAATCTATAAAACATATTAATGATTACAAATCAGAATATTGGACATCTCGAGAACTATATAAAGCATTAGAATATAGTGAATATCGTAATTTTTTGAAAGTTGTAGAAAAAGCTAAAGAGGCGTGTAAAAATAGTAAGCAAGATATCCACAACCATTTTGTTGACGCCAACGATATGGTTTCTATTGGTTCTGGAGCGGAAAGAACCGTTGATACTATTCATTTGTCTCGTTATGCTTGTTATTTGATTATTCAAAATTCAAATCCAAGTAAAGAAGTTGTTGCGCTTGGGCAAACATACTTTGCTATCCAAACTAGAAGACAAGAAGAGTTCGATCAGTTGATTGAAGATCAAAAAAGAATGCATTTAAGAGGTGAGATTAAAAAACATAATACTTCATTAGCTGAGGCCGCAGATAATGCTGGAGTTAGAAGATTTGGCAAATTTCAAAATTATGGTTATAAAGGGCTTTAAGGTGGACTTGATGCAAAAGACATTCATAGTGTAAAAAAATTAAAAAAATCACAGAAGATTCTTGATCATATGGGTAGTGAAGAATTAGCAGCTAATTTATTTCGAGCAACGCAGACAGATGCTAAACTTAGACGTGAGAATATTCAAGGTGAAATGAGTGTAAACTTAACTCACTACGAGGTTGGATATAAGGTTCGTAAAACTATTGATGACTTAGGAGGTGTTATGCCAGAAGATCTTGAGGCTGTAAACGGAATTGGGAGAGCAAAAACAAGAATTGGCAAGGATGTAAAAAAACTTAAAAAAAAGACTAAGTCTAAAAAAATTAAATAATTAAAATAAAAACCCCCGCTGTCATCCTGAATTTATTTCAGGATCTGTAGTCGAGAATAAGCAGAGATTCTGAAACACCTGCCTGCCCGTCCTCCGCACCCCGAACCGTATGGTGCAGGGGGAGGATGGACGCGAAGCCTGCCTATGCCGAAACGAAGTTTCAGCTTCGTGCAGGCAGGCCGTGGTTTCGCTACGGTCGCCGACGTGCCATAGCCACTATGGCGACGGCACGCGAAGGCAGGAGTTCAGAATGACAAGGCTGAGGGATATCGCCAATGCCTTGAAACTTGCAACTTGAAACCTGCAACTAAAATTAATTAATATAAATAAAATTAACATTAAGAACATCCTTCGCTCATCCTCCTTCGCTTTTTAAGCTTCGGAGGACAAGTGAGCTTCGGATGTCAAGAAGGATAAAATATATGCCAACCCTTCGGCAGGCTCAGGGTACTCAGAAGAAGAAAATTATTCGTATTGTATTAGTATAATTAGTACACATTCGTATATTGGCATCGTGTAAAAAAACAATTTAAAATCAACATACTTAATTAACATACAAATAACAATATTAATAAGAAAGGAAACAATAAAATAAGTACCCTTCAACTTCGCCCTCTCGACTTCGCTCGAGGACTGCGTTCAGGGTCTCCATATTTAAAAGCCTTAATTAATAAATAATATTTGTAAATAAATAAAATTAAAATTAAGAACATCCTTCGCTCATCCTCCTTCGCTTTTTAAGCTTCGGAGGACAAGTGAGCTTCGGATGTCAAGAAGGACAAAATATATGTCGAAAATGATTGGAATTGATTTAGGCACTACTAATAGTGCCATGGCAGCAATTCAGGGTGGAAAGCCGGAAATTGTGGAAAACAAAGAAGGCGCCAGAACGACACCATCAATGATTGCTTTAACAAAAAACAACGAAAGGATTGTCGGGCTATTAGCTAAAAGACAAGCAGTTGTTAATGCCGATAATACTTTATTTTCTATCAAAAGATTGATTGGTAGAAAGTTCGAGGACAAAGAAGTCCAAGAAGACATAAAAACTTTGCCTTATAAAATCAAAAAAGCTGGCGAGGGAATTAAAATCACTATGGGGGATAAAGATTATACCCCCCAAGAGGTTTCAGCAATGATTTTACAGAAATTAAAAGTAGATGCTGAAGAAAAATTAGGTGAAAAAGTAGAAGAAGCAGTAATTACTGTACCGGCTTATTTTGATGATGCTCAAAGACAGGCCACCAAAGACGCTGGAGAAATTGCTGGCCTGAAAGTCAAGAGAATTATTAATGAGCCCACAGCTGCGGCTTTTGCTTATGGATTTGATAAAGAAGACGATAAACAGATTGCTGTTTACGATTTAGGTGGCGGAACATTTGATATTTCAATATTAGATATCACATATGATAAGGATTCAAAAAAATCAACTATTGATGTTAAAGCTGCTACTGGCGATACTCATTTGGGTGGTGATGACTTTGACCAAAAAATTATTCATTGGATAATTGAAGAATTTAAAAAGGATCAAGGTATTGATTTATCCAAAGACCAAACCGCCTTACAAAGATTAAAAGAATCAGCAGAAAAAGCTAAAATTGAATTATCCACGGCTCAAGAAACTGAAATTAACCAACCATTTATTACTACCGATGATTCTGGTCCTAAACATTTAGTTTTAAAAATGACCAGAGCTAAATTAGAAGAAATTGTTGGTGAGTTAGTAGATAAGACCTTGATTCCTTGTCAAAAAGCTATTGATGATGCTGGTTTTAAAGCCAAGGACATTGATGAAGTTATCTTAGTCGGTGGAATGACCAGAATGCCCTATGTTCAGAAAAAAGTAGAGGAATTCTTTAAAAAGAAACCAAATGTAACGGTTAATCCAGATGAGGTAGTAGCTATGGGCGCGGCTATTCAAGCCGGACAATTTGAAGGTTCTATTGGCGGTAAAGAGGTTCTTTTATTAGACGTTACTCCTTTAACTTTAGGAATTGAAACATTGGGCGGAGTTAGAACAGCGCTGATTGATAAGAATACAACTATTCCAGCTTCAAAGTCGCAAATTTTTTCCACAGCGGCTGATAATCAGACATCTGTTGAAATTCATGTATTGCAGGGCGAAAGAGAAATGGCTCAAGACAATAAAACATTAGGCAGGTTTATTCTCTCAGGAATCCCGCCATCACCTCGCGGTGTTCCACAGGTAGAGGTTAGCTTTGATATTGATGCTAATGGTATTTTAAATGTTAAAGCAGTTGATAAGGCTACGGGCACTGAACAAAAGATTACCATTACAGCTTCTTCTGGTTTATCTAAAGAAGAGGTTGAAAAAATGAAACAAGAAGCTGAAAAACATGCCGAAGAAGACAAGAAAAAGAAAGAAGAAATTGAAACCATGAATAATGCTGATTCAATTATCCTTAACACTGAAAAATTGTTAAAGGATTCTGAAGATAAAGAAAAATATCCCAATGGTATTTCTGATGAAGTAAAGAAAAAAGTTCAGGATAAATTAGATGAATTGAAAAAAGCTAAAGAATCTCAAAATATTGAAGATATTAAGAAAAAATTAGATGAAATGAATGTTGTTGTACAAGAGATTGGTCAGGAAATGTATAAATCCGCCTCCGCCAAGGCTTCGGCGGACAAGCAAGCTAAGGACGGGCAAGAAGAGGATAAGAAAGACGCGTCCTCCGAAGCTTCAGCGAAGGAGGAGGAGCCAGTTGAAGCTGATTTTGAGGACTCGTCTTCCGAAGCTTCCTCGGATTCCGGAGCTTCAGCGAAGGAATCAGCGAAGGAAGATGCAAATAAGAAAGAGGATACTAAAAAAGAAACTAAATAAAAATTAGTCAATAGGCGTTAGTCAATAGGTAATAGATTTTATTCCTAAAGACTGCCCGCCATAATTTTACGAAGCCCGCCATAGTTTTACGAAGTAAAATTAAGGCGGGAAGTAAAATGAAGGCGGGCTATCGCCCAATAACTAATAACTAAAAATATATTTATCCTGTTAAATCACCATTTTATTAGTATTATTAATGTTTAATAGGAAAAAGTATTTGAAAGTTAAATTAGTAAAATTAAAAAATAACATTTAACAGGATGGAAGATAAAAAGAAAATAGAAATTAAAATTGCGGATAATATTCCTGGTGGTCAATATGCCAATGCTATGCAGATTAGGCATAATAAGGATGAGTTTTTATTGAATTTTTTAAACATTACTCCGCCAAATGGAAGAGTGTCAGGAAAAATTATTACTAGCCCAGGACACATGAAAAGAATGATTAAAGCCATGCAAGAGAATTTAGAAAATTATGAAGGTAATTTTGGAGAAATTAAAGAAGCTAATAGTCCTGAAAAGAATATTGGTTTTGAAGACCGCCAATAAGTTATAAGCAATAAGTTATAAGCTGTAAGTCTTAGGGCTTACGGCTTACGGCTTTACGACTATTTATGAAAGATTATTATAAAATATTGGGTATAGACAAAGGCGCTTCTGATGCAGATATCAAGAAGGCCTTTTATAAATTAGCTCATCAACATCATCCAGATAAAAAAGGCGGGAATGAAGCCAAATTTAAAGAAGCTAATGAGGCCTACCAAGTTTTAAAAGATAAGAAAAAACGCCAGCAATATGACCAGTTTGGTTCAGCTGATGGAAATCCTTTTGCTAGCGGTTTTCAAGGTGGTCAAGCCAATTGGCAGGATTTTTCCCAGGGCTTTCAGGGTTTTAATGGTAGCGGGTTTCAACAAGGTAATATTAATATGGATGATTTGGGCGATATTTTTGGTAATATTTTTAGTGGAGGATTTTCTGGCCCTAGAAGACCCTCATCTAGGAGAAGGGGCAATGACGTAGAAGTACTTATGGAGATTAGTTTTGTGGAGGCCGTATTTGGCGCTGAAAAAAACATTGAGCTAAAAAAGAATATAGTTTGTGATAATTGTTCTGGCCAAGGCGGAACAGGCATTAAAACCTGTCCAAAATGCAAGGGCTCTGGCCAAGTCAGAATTCAGCAAAATACTTTTTTTGGTTCTTTCCAATCCGTGGCCCAATGTCCGGTCTGTGGGGGCAGAGGACAGGTTATGGAAAAAATATGCGGAAAATGTGCAGGCAAGGGCTATGTTTTAGGAAAAGATAAAATCAAAGTTAAAATCCCAGCTGGAATTGACAATCAGCAATCATTAAAATTATCTGGCAAAGGCGAACCGGGATTAAAAGGAGCACCATCTGGAGATTTATATATTAAAATTAAAGTTCAGCCCAGTCCTAAATTTGAACGAGAGGGGGATATTATTAAATCAACAGTTAGATTAAAATATTCGCAATTAATTCAAGGTGATAAAATTTCTGTGGATACTGTAGATGGTCCAGTAAAATTAAAAATTCCGGCTTTTACTTCCAGCAACAAAGTATTTATTTTAAAAAATAAAGGTGTCCATAGGTTGTATGGTAGTGGTAGGGGAGATCATTTAGTAACTGTAAAGCTATCCATGCCAAATTCACTTAATAAAGAACAAAAGGAGATGATAGAGGAGCTAGAGAAGAAGGGACTTTAATTTTTTGTCCTCCCCTTAATAAGGGGAGGTGTCCGAAGGACGGAGGGGTGAATTTGATTCTGCGAAGAGTCTTTTTTTATTTTAAGCTTTTTACATTTTTAATTTTTGAAAAAGTATTGACAAAAATTTTATATCTTGTAAGATAATTATTGTTCGCAATGAATTTGTATTAAATACATACTGGCTAGTAACCTGCAGTTGGGTGTATAGGTATATTTCCCTATTAAAGCTTAGGTGTGGACCCATCTATGTCTGGAAAGGAAAGAAATATCTAATCGGTGGAGGGCGCGCAGTAGTCTGCTTGTCATTGTCCTGTAATTCTGCAATAAAGGATAGATGAGCTTAACCTATGAACCTGGTTGATATTATATTAATGCAAATTTGTGAAACCCTGGTCGAATTGGCTGGGGTTTTTTCTTTTTGATTTCTTGTTTTTTGTTTTTTTCTTTTACCTTTCAGCTAACTTGTAGTATAATAAAGTTAGCTATCAGTTATCAGTTATTAGCAATCAGGAAAATCCAAAAGCTAAAAGCCGACCGCTGAAAGCTAAAGGCTAATTTTAATTTGTAGTATAATAAGATTAGTCACTAGGCGATAGGCGTTAGGTGATAGAAAAATTCATAATGACTAATGCCCATTGACTAATGACCAACACCTAGCTTATGAATTTAGAAAAATGGGAACAAATCAAAAATAAAATTCTAGATGGTTTTAATATTATAAATCAAGATACTTTTCAAGATAAAGACAAACATGGCTATAAAGAGATTATTGAGTTTAATGGACCAATGGGCGAGATTAAATTAGAAATGAGTATTCGAGATTTAATTTTAGACAAGCACACAAATTATTCTAATCGGATTGGTTCTAACGTTTCCGTAGATTATAAATATTCAGACACTGAAAAAACTTATAGATTAAAGGCTTATAAAAAAGCTGCCGGTGAGTGGGAAGAGATGGATTCCTCGGCATTCGCTTCGGAATAGTTGCAAGCATCAAGTTGTAAGTATCAAGTTATCGGTTAATTTATATAAATTAAAAATAAGAAAGGCGATTATGAAAATTAAAAATTTTGAAGATATTTTGTCTTGGCAAAAATCTCAAGAATTAGCTTTAAAAATATATAAAGTTTTTAAAGATAATAGAGATTATTCTTTCAAAGATCAAATTAAGAGAGCAGTTGTTAGTATTAGTAATAATATAGCAGAGGGCTTTGAAAGAAATAGTAATAAAGAATTGGTTAGATTTCTTTATATAGCGCGAGGTTCTTGTGGAGAAGTTAGATCAATGATCTATTTAGCTAGAAATTTAAATTATTTGAGTGAATCGGAATTTAAGGAAATTTATCAGGAATTAATTGTGATTTCTAAATTAATATTTGGTTTTATTAGAATTTTATAATTAACAAATTTACAACTTGCAACTTTTAACCTGTCCCGCGAAGCGGGATCCCGCCTGCCTGCGCGAAGCCGGAGCTTCGCTTCGGTCGCCGACGTGCCAAAGCCACTTTGGCGACGGCACGCGAAGGCAGGCAACAATTATATTATAAATAGAGGCGGGATAACTTGTAACTTTTAACCAACTTCTATGTTTAAAATTTTTAAAAGAATTTTTAAGA
The DNA here is from genome assembly GCA_964639335.1 of uncultured Gammaproteobacteria bacterium. Classification (GTDB taxonomy): domain Bacteria; phylum Patescibacteriota; class Patescibacteriia; order UBA1558; family S5-K13; genus JAIOTH01. The sequence continues at coordinate 30,226 of CAZXCJ010000003.1, forward strand.
AAAAACCCAGTAATTTATTTATTTACAAATGGGGAGTATTATCTGGAGTAATAGAGTCCTTATTAATTTTGTTTTCTGCTTTTACAATTATAAATCTTTATGAACTTTTTGCAGGCAATCAAAATGGTCTTTTAATTACCCTTTTGTTTTACTTAGTTATCGCCTTTATAATCAGTTTTTTTGTGGTTTTTGGCATGCCGCTTTACTTGGCTTTTAAAAAGAAAATGATTATGGAGGCCTTATTGGTTTTGTTAATAACCATAGCTGTCTTAATAATTTTTTTCACATTTTTGTTTTTAATCTTAAATTAATTTAAGTTAAATTTTTAATTAATAATTTCTGATTTTAAAATCAGAGGGGAGACAAAAAAATGTATTATATTTTATTTGCGATTGTTTTTATTTTATTAATTTCCTTACGGCAAATAAATCAATATCAGAGAGGAGTAAAATTTACCTTTGGTAGATTTACCGGAATATTAAGTCCGGGTTGGCGCATAATTTTACCTATTATTCAAATTATGAAAAAGGTGGATATTAGGGTAAAAGCAGTTGATGTTCCAGACCAGGAGTGTATTACCAAAGACAATGTTACAGTAAAAGTAAATGCAGTTATATATTATAAAGTAGCAGATGCCGGCAAGGCGATTATTGAAGTAGAAAATTTTTATTATGCTATTTCTCAATTAGCCCAGACCACCATGAGAAACATTGTTGGAGAAGTTGATTTAGATACTTTGCTGGGAGAAAGAGATATGATTTCTGGTAAAATTCAGAAAATTGTAGATGAGGCCACTGACCCCTGGGGAATTAAAGTAAACAGCGTTGATTTAAAGGATGTTATTTTGCCGGAAAATATGCAGAGAACCATTGCCAAGCAAGCTGAAGCAGAAAGAGAGAAAAGGGCGGTAATTATTAAGGCCGAAGGAGAAGTAATAGCCGCAGATAATATGGCTAAAGCCGCTAAAATTTTAACTAGTTCCGCAGGAGCCCTGCATTTAAGAACTTTACAGTCCCTTAACGATTTATCGTCTGACAATTCTAATACAGTTGTTTTTGCTATGCCCTTAGAGATATTGCGGGCTTTTGAAAGTTTTAGTAATAAAGTTAAAAAGGAAATTTCTTAGATATAATATATGCCTGATTAAAAATAATTAGGCGCGGAGATAAAAATATGCCAAAAGATGGCGAGGGTTTTTCTTTGCCCTTAAAAATTATTATTACTGGTTTGTTGTTAATTATTGTTTTTATAGTTTTAATAATTTATTCTCGAGAGTTGAATCATAACAAACCCCAGACAATAGAGGAGCCAATTTTAAAAAACACAGCAGTAAATATTGATTATGAAAAATTAGAATCCGATTATCAGGACGCATTATCAAGAATTTTAAATAATTTTATGGGCAACTTTGAAATTTTGAGAGACCAGATTTTAGATTTAAAAGTTACTAATAATTATCAAAAATTTCATTTAGAATTAATTATTGCTTTAGATAATCTTATTTATAATCAAGACAGAGAATCCGCCAAAGAACAATTACAGAGCATTATGAACAATAATGAATGGATTAGCGGTCCATTAAGTAATATATTATCCAATTGGAATTAATTTATTATGATAATCTATAAAAGATTCTTAGGTTTTTTAATTAGTTTTTTAATAGCCTCATCTCTTATATTTACTCATTACTATCCGGAGAAGATTTTATATTGTTTATTTTTTTCAATATTTTGTTTTTTGCTGTATTTTTTTACTATTAAAAATAGATTTGTTAAATATCCTTTTTTATTTAAGTGTTTTTTAATAGTATTATTATTTTCTTTTTCTCTAGTGCTCTTTTTTATTGTTATTGATTCATTAATATTAAAGTATTTATTGGCTGTAATTTTATTCATAGCCCTAGCAATAATATTTGATTCTCTTTTTAAAAAGCTTTATCAAAATAAAGATATTAATCATCCTTTAGTTGTTTATCTAGATCTTTTTTGTTTTTGGTTTATATCTTATTTTCTTTTTTATGCGGTAATATTTTTAAGATTGAATGTTTTGTGGACTGCTTTATTGTTTTTTATAGCAGTGATTATTCTGTTTTTCATTAGATTTTATTGGCAAAAAATAGATTTTAAGAAAAATATCGTCTATGTTATTATTGGCGCTTTCATATTGACAGAGCTTTATATTATTACTTCTTTTTTGCCGTTTAATTTTTATTCCAGTGTTTTTATCTTATGGGTTTGGTATTACTTGATTATTGATTTTTTTATTGATAAGATAAAGGATGAATTTGTCTGGAGCAGTAAGCGAAAGGTAGTATTTTTTGTTATTTTTTTGTTTATTGTGTATTTATTGAGCATTAGATTAAGGTAGTGTGGCGGGATAATAGTTTTATTTATTGCTGCTATTAATCTGATGTTATTAGATTTATGAAAAAAAGAATATTTTTAATTAATTTATTGGTTGTTTTGGCTGTTTCTTTGTCGGCAGGATTTTTTATTTCTACTAAAATATATCATGATCAATGGCAAGGTATGATGAATGAACTTGTTAAAATCTCCGATAAACCAAGAATGAATATTATAGAAACTGAAGTCAGCCCAGATTCTTTAGAGCAGTCATCCTTTTATAATTTAAATAATCAAGTTTGGCTGATAGCCGTTAAAAAGACAAGTTTAGCAAAAAATATAGATATTTTAAATAAGATTCATTTTGACCAGGATTTTATAGGTTATGCGGTAGTAGTTACCAATGATGGCTGGTTAATGAGCAAAAATGATATCAAGGGCTTGAAAGATTTGGTTATTATAGATAATAAAAACATAATCTATGATGTAGAAGAAATTTTTGAAGATTCTATTTTGGGTATAACTTATTTAAAGATAAATCAAAATAGTTTACAGCCAATAGCTATTGGTGATTCGGATTTTTTGGAAATAGGGCAGTCAATATATTTAATTAAGCCAAATTTATATAACTACCAAAATGAGATTATTTTAAATTCAATTAGAAATCTCCACTCTCGCTTTATTAAAAATAGACAAGATTTAATACATCAACCCAAAGATGTTGTGATTTATGGGCTTTTAAATGATTATTTAGAGCAGGAATTGCCAATTATTGATCCTAATGCTCATTTTGTGGGTTTTTCTGTTAATTTTGATAATCAGACTTACTTATTGCCCAGTAAGTATATTAGGTATTCTTTAAACCAGTTTTTTAATAAAAATGAAATTGTTTATCCTAGTTTGGGAATTAGTTATATAAATTTAAGTGAAGTAGTGATTGATGCTGATTATCCCAATAAAGGCGTTTTGGTTTATAAAATTTTAGATAAGAAAAGTGATTTTCAAGAAGGGGACATTATCACTGAAATCGGCAGTGATGAATTAAACGAAATTAATTCCCTAAATACTATTTTATTAGATTATGATATTGGTGATAATTTAGATATTAAATTATTAAGGAATGGTATTATAAAAGACACTAAATACATTATTAGGGCCCTTAATGAAACCTATTAGATAAATAAATGATATAAAATTGTAAATTAATGGGAATGGGAATATATTATAAAAATTTAATAGAAATGTTTAAAGTAAACTATTATTTAATCCAGTTAGATAATGTCTTACGGGATTCACCCCGTTAGATAAGATAAACAATTGATACAAAATTAAATTAATGAGATTTATTATGAAAATTTATATAAGGAAATTTAAAAAAATAATTTATCTAACGGGGTGAATAGAAAACGCAGAGAAAAAATAATCCTTTTAAAGATTAAAGCGGGGCATACAAATGCCTTTGCTGAGCTTTATGATATGTATTTTAAACAGATTTATAGATATATTTATTTTAAGGTCCCTACTAAAGAAAAAGCCGAGGATTTGAGTAGTGAGGCGTTTTTAAAATCATGGGAGTATATTAATAAGCATAATAACATAGTCAAGAGTTTTCAGGCCTTTATTTATCAGGTGGCTAAAAATTTAATTGCTGATTTTTATAAGAAAAATAAAGAACTTCCTTTAGAATATGCAGAATCTACAGCAATAGAGGACCATTCTTTAGAGAAAAAAATAGAAAATATCTCAGATTGGCAAGTTTTAGAGGGTTCTTTAAAAAAATTAGGTCAAATTAACCAAAAATGGCAGGAAGTGGTAGTTTTAAGGTATGTTGAGGATTTGTCTATTAAAGAAATAGCTAAAGTAATGAATGAATCTGGGGCCAATGTGAGGGTGCTTTTACACCGAGCCATGGAAAAACTTAAAGAATTAACTAATTAAGACAAGAAAAAAGATTGTAATAGATCCATTTATGAGTTAATAAATGGCTTTTTTGTTGATAAAGTAGGTATTTTTTATCCACAGGTCTGTTTTTTTTGGATAAGTTGGTTGTGGATAAGTAGTGGATAAGCTAAAATGAAAAACCGCCGGTTGTTTATTGGCGGTTTTTTGATAATTTTAATTTTTGAAGACATTATATGCCCCTTAATGTCTTCAGAGGTTTTTAATCCTAATTTTTTGGCTGTTTGAGAGTCAAACCAAAATCCTATATGGTCACCAATTGGCTGATTTAGAAATTTTGATTGTCGTTCTTCAAGTTCGTCCTTGGGGCGATAAGTGTGGTAATAATAAGCTGGAAATAGAATATTATCTATTTCAATAACTATTTCCTGTTCAATATCAATTTCAATAGGATTTTTGAGATATATGAGTATATACTGGTGCAAATTTTGAATGTCAACAATTTCAACCTCAATTTCAATTTGACTCTCAGCTTTTTCAATGTTTTCCTTGCAACAGAAGTAACCAAATGTTGCTAGAAAAACAATAATCAGAATAATAAGTAGAAGATTAACATTGAACCTTCTTGCTTTTTTAATACTATTAATTTTTAGCATTTCTGCCTCCTGATTTTTGGTTTTATTAATTTATTGACTTTAATGTATTTTTTTATTTTTGTCAAGTAGTTCGACCCGACGGGTCGAAATTCGCTTGACATTTTTAATCAATTAACTAATATGTGAGTAAAGGGTCGCAAATTTAATCATTAAGCGATCTTTTTTTTTACCCCTTTTATAATAATACCCCCTCTGGTCTTTCAGACCCTCTCCCCTCCTCCCCTTGATAAGGGGAGGTGCCCGCAGGGCGGAGGGGTAAAGGGATGGGGGAGAATTAAAGAGGGGGTAAAAAAATAAAAGTGTAATTTATATTTCTAAATAATTTTAATTATAAATAAGTATAAACATCACCACCCCTTTCCATCCTCCGACCTGTCCCCTGAAGCTTTCCTGACCTCCGAAGCTTCAGCGAAGGAGGTAGCGAAAGGGGGAGTAGAAGTTCTACTTCTACGGAGGACGGGCACTTCCCCTCCTCAGCCCTTAATTTTTATTTTTATAGCATAATTTTACCTAAGACATAATTAAGAACAAATGCACCACCCCTCCTGCCTGCCGAAGCCTCGGCGCAGGCAGGCAATCCCCTCCTTATCAAGGAGGGGAAGCAAAGGGGAGGTGAACCCCGTTAACAACTTCATTGCTTTACGGGGTGAATTAAATTTATATGAGAATAAATAATCTAGCAAAATATAAGGGCAGAAGAAGAAAATTACGCAATAATATGACTCCAGCAGAAATTAAACTTTGGTGCATATTAAAAGGTAAAGATTTTACTAATTACAAATTCAGACGACAGCACGGTATTGGACCATATATTGTAGATTTCTACTGTCCACAATTACGATTAATTATTGAATTAGACGGTAGTCAGCATTTAGAACCAAAAAGCATAGTATATGACAAAAAGAGAACTCAATATTTTAATTCTCTAAATATTAAAGTCATTAGATTTTTAAATAATGAGATCTTAGGAAATATAGCAGGTGTAATTATGAAAATAGAAGATGATATTAAAACAATGAATGATGAATAGATTCATATAAAAGAATTGGAAGATATGGAATATGAATTTTAGCCACCCCGAGGGTCGGTCTTAAATTAATTTTGACACATTCTTTATTTTATGGCGTTATTTGAATTCATAAGAAATAAAAGAAATAAAAACCTTGACTTTTGGCTTGAATAAGCATAATATATTTGTAACATTTTGTTGTTTTATTCGTCATATTTAACGTATTCCTGAAATAAATTCAGGATGACAAAAATAAATTAAATTTATTTATATAAGCTAGGCAACAATGAAAGATTTAAATAAAAAATTAGCACAATTTAGAGAAATAGAGCCAGACGAAAAGTATTGGCATGTCAGTCGTTCAATTTTAATGAATACAATTGAAGTTACTACTAATAACACACAAGGACAACATTTTGGGAAATCCTTGTTTTTTAATATAAACATGTTTTTTAGATATACTATGCCTAGTTTTAAAATGGCTACTGTTAGCTTGGTTGTTATTGCTACAATTTTAACTACTGGATTTGGCGCTCAGGCCGCAATGCCGGGCAATCCTTTATATTATGTAAAAAAGGGAATGGAAAAAATGGAATTAGTTTTAGTTAAAGAAGGAAGTATTGAAGAAACCAATATCAGAATCAAACATGCTTCCAAAAGATTAGCAGAAATAAATTATTTATTAGAAAAGGATTCAGAAGATAAAAATATTGGCAAAGTTAGTGAAGACATGACTAATAATTTAAATACAGTTAAAGACAATTTTAAAAACATTTCGAAAATCGCAAACAAAGAAAAAGTTGTGGAATTAGCCAAGTTAATAGATCAAAATTCACTAAATACTTCTAAAACCCTGAGAATAAGTTCAGTAGAGATAATGGATGAAAAAACCAATCAAGCCATTAATGATGTTATGAAAATCAATACAGAATTGGGAATCAAGGCATTAGAAGTAATGTTAAGTGAGGAAGAATTAGGTGAAACCGAACAAAAATTAATTAATGAAAGTATTCAAAATAAAATAGAACTTTTACAGGATAATATAGTTCAGCAAGATAAAAATATTACTGAAGCCAGAGAAGGTTTAATAAATGTTGATTTAATATCTGGAATTGATGAGGTTGATGAGGTTAATATAGAAGAAGAAGATTTAATTGAAAATACCACCAGCACAATACCAAGCGAAGGAATAATTGAATTTAATATCAATAGAATAGTTCCGGACTCAGAACAAGTAACAATTTATTTAGAAGAGGCCAGAAAATTAGCAGCAGAGGGCAGATATGAAGAGGCCTTAATTGAGATAGAAAAAGTCCAATTAGAATTAGATTTAATGAGTAAGCTGGACGATGTTTTAAAAGAAAAAGTTGAGAAAATGAAAGCAGAGATTGAAGCGGTTAAATCTGCTACAGAACAAGTCATAGAATAGTATAATGCTAATCAACGAATTTACCCTGTTAAATAATATTTTGAAAAAATAATTTAACAGGGTGTATACTAATTATACTAATGAATGGGTTTTTGCCAATATACGAATGATACTAATAAAATATTTGTATTATCCCGCCTCTATTATAGATATAATTGTTGCGGGATCCCGCTTCGCGGGATTAGTAACATTTGTATATTAGTAAAGTAATTAACTAAACCTCATTTTAAGAGGTGGTTATATAAGTTCATTATTGTGTGATTGACAACCTAATTATTGCCCATTGAGCTTAAACAAGTAGAAAGATCGATGTCATTTGTATCATGAACTTGAATGAAATAAATAGTTCATGATAAGGCAACTGGTTTAAGAATTCAATGTTTAGAATGGGAAAACCATTTGGTAGTAATTCAGGCCAATCAAAAGCAATTTTGAACTATTAAAAAGGAAAAATTAATTATGTTAAAAAAATTATTCGTATTCACAGTCGTGTTTGCCATGACGGCAATGACAATGCCAGCAGTGAAGGTAGAGGCTGAGGATTTTGCAGCTGGGGACTTGATTAAGAGTTCTGCCAGCAGTGCCGTTTATTATTACGACGGTACCGAATTATTGGTATTCCCTCATGAAAAAATGTATTTTACCTATTATCCAGATTGGAGCGGGGTCCAAACAATTTCTGCAGATGATTTAGCAGGCCTTCCATTTAATGGAAAACACGTTACAGTAAGACCTGGAACAGTTCTTATTAAAGTTCCAGATTTTGCTTCTGTATATGCCGTAGAACCAGGTGGTGTTTTAAGACACGTAGCAGATGAAGCTACAGCTGTTACCCTTTGGGGTGATGCTTGGGCATCAATAGTTATTGATATTGGAAGTTCATTTTTTAGCGCTTATGATAACACAGACGCTATGGACAACCCAGTAGTTGCAACTGCTCATCCAGTAGGTTCTTTAATTAGATATACAGATTCTGATGACATCTATTATATTGATGTCGCAGTACAAAAGAGATTAGTAACTGAAGATGGATTTACAGCTAACTTTTTCAACGAAGATTATGTAGTTGAAAATGTTGCTGATACCATTACTTATACTGATGGTACTTCTGTTACAGTAGTTGAAGCTGATTTATTCCCAATTGCTGAAGGCGTAGTAGTTCCTCCAGTTACTGGTGGTGATTTAAGTATTGCTTTATCAGTAAATACTCCTGCTTCAGGAACTATACCATCTGGTACAGTTGTTGATTTCTTGAAATTTAATTTAACAGCAGGTGATGCTAATGTAGGTATGAATTCATTAGTTGTTTCACTTACTGGTCTTGGTGATGCTCAATATGTTAATGAAGTAACTATCTATGTTGCTGGTGTAAAAGTAGGAACTACTAGAGATATGAGTATAAGTAACAGAAATGCTACTTTTAACTTTTCTACCCCCATTGAAATTTTAGCATCTACCTCTAAAGAAGTTACTGTTAAAGCTAAAATTGAAACTCTTCAAACGGGTTATTTTGCTTTAGTTATCAATTCTGCTTCTGATATATTGGTAGATGGTGGTTCTGTAACAGGAACTTTCCCAATTACTGGTAGTACTATGAATGCAGTAACTGGTGTAACTTTAGGAGAATTAACTTTTGATGCAGAAGATAATGATACAAGTGCTCAGGTTGGTGAAGATGAGGTTAATTTAGTTGAATTTACTGTTGCCGCAGATAATGAAGAAGATATTTCTTTCCAAGGTTTGACTCTAAAGAACAGTGGAACTATTCGTGGTAGTGAAATGGGTGAAATGGCTCTTTATTATGATGATGTAGTAATTGCTACTGCTCAATTAAACGATGATAAATATGTCAGTTTTGCTTTTGATCCTATTCTAATTGAAAAAGGACAAACAGAAGATTTTAAAGTTCTTGGTGATTTTGATGGTGGAGCTACTGGTGATACTATGATTCTTTATATTAAAGATGACGTAGATGTTGTTGCCTATGGTGCTACTTATGGTTATCAAACAAGTGTTGCTAAAACAGCTATGGATAATGATGCTGGTGATTCAACAACTATTACTTTAACAGCAGGTGATTTAGTAATTAATTTTGATAAAACAGCTGTTCCAGCTGCTAATATTAAAAAAGATACTACTGATGTTGTTTTAGGTCGATTAGAAATGACTGCTAATGCAGAAACAGTTAGAATTACAGCATTAACATTCACATCTTCTGGTACCGCTGTTAGTTCTGATGATTTAGAAGAATTTGAATTAGTAGATCTAGCTACTGGTGGTATTACAGATTTATCTGCAGCTCATGCCGGTAATACTTATACTTTAACAACTACTGAAGAAATCTTGATTAATCAAGGTGAAACCAAAACTTGGGATGTTAGAGTTAATGTAACTGCTACTGCTGAAACTGATGATAAATATAACGTAACATTGGCTTCAGGTGGTATTACTGCTGAAGGTGAAACTTCAGGTTCTACTGTAAGTGATATAACTCCTTCTAGCATTACATCTAAGGATATGACTGTGGTTGTTGCTGATTTAACTCACGCAGTTAAAACATTAAACGCTGTTACTACAATTGCTGGTGGAAGTGATATTTCAGCTTACAAAGCTACTTTGAAAGCTTCTACAGCTTCTGCTATTACTGTTAAAAAAGTAATATTCGAAGATGATAATGCTTCTACAGCTTCAACATTCAACAATGATGATATTACATCAGTTGATTTAGTAATTGATGGCAATGTTGTTAAGACTCTATCAGGAACTAAAATTGTTGAAAGTTCTACTGAGAACAAAATTACATTTGATGGATTTACATATGTAGTTCCAGCCGGAGCAACACATGAAATGTATCTAAAATTAAATTTTGCTTCTACTATTACTAAGGGTACTTCTACTAATGATTTTGCTCTTAATGTTTTAGCTACTACTGGTATTACTGCTAAAGATGAAGATAGTAAAACGGTTGCTGTAACTGAAGATACAGCTGCTGGACCAACAATTACTGTTAATAATAACGGTTACTTGGATGTCTGGGTACATTCTGATGATGTTAATACTCCAGGAGCTGCTTATGTAATTGCTGGTGAAACTTCAGATCCTATGGGCGTTCTTAAATTTGACGCTCAATATGAAGATGTTAAAGTAACTAAATTAGCTTTAGTTAATCAAAACATAGACAATGTTAATAACATTGCCAAAGTTGAATTAATGAATAAAGCTACTTCAGAAATTGTAGCTGAATCAACAGATATTACTTTAGTTGATTCTGGTGATCTTGATGGTGCTTATGCTACTGGTACTTTTACTATGGCAGATTTAGCTTGTGTTGCTGATGAAACTACTACAACAACTATTAATGGTGTTGATGTAGCTTATAAATCACTTACTGCTGATTGTAATGGAACTGATGGTGAGGATACTATTGCAATATTAGCAAAATTAGTTATTGCTATTAACACTGATGTTACTGTTAGTCCACTTGTTACTGCAGCTGCTACTGCTAATACTATTACAATAACTGCTGATACTCATGGACCTAATTATACATTAGCTGCTACTACTGATTCTGCTGTTCAAGTAATTGTTACTCCTTCTGCTGTTATGACTGGTGGTATTGTTGATACTCTTGTTAATGATACTTTAGTTACTTTTGATGATTGGAATTATATAGTAGAAGAAGTTGGAATAACAGAACTATATCCTATTGTAACTACTAAAGAAATTGGTCCTAGTTCTGAACAAGTAGGTACAGATGCTGGTGTAGATATCATATTTGAGATTCATGTTATTGAAGCAGAAGGAAATGAATCAGCAAATATTCTTTCTATGGTTGCTAGTGCTGCTCCAAGTGCCACTGACAGTATAAATAACTATGAAGATAGTATTGTAGATGGTGATACTGCTAATACCGTTGCTGCTTTAAATTCAGTTCACACAGCAGGTGTAAAAGTTACATCTATTGTAAATGATTTAAGTGATGGAGCATTAACAAATGGTCAGAAGATTATTGGTAAATTCAAATTCAATGTAGCTTCAGGAAATAATAAAACAGATGCTGGTGAAGCTTCAGAGTTTGCTTTTGGTAGTATTCTTGATATCACGGTTTCTCAAAATAATGCTACTACTTTACAGAACACTGGTGGTACAAATGACTTCTACATCTATTGGTTATCACAACCAAATACTAAGGTTACTATTACTGACTGGATAGACGATTCAGGAACTATTGCAGCTAATTTAGCAGCTTTACCTAGTATTATTGGTGAAGATACACTAATCATTGAAGCTGTTAATATTACAGACGCTGGTAATGATGGTGATTATGTTCAAATTAAGTTGATGGATATTAATAGTTCTTCTAATAATGATTTTGATTGGTTAGATGGATTAACTACTGATGAAAACTTAGGAGTAAGATTACTTTACTCTGACGTTGCAGGTGGAATATTATCTAACTAATTGTTAGTTGATACTTGTAAGTCTTACGAACTTATCTAAAATCGTAACGATTATCCCGCTTTCTTCGGAAAGCGGGATTTTTGTTTATTCAGCACCCTAGGGGTGATGAAAAAGCGGTGGCTTAGAACTCGCACCCTTAGGGTGCAAGTTCTTTGACCCCGTTAGATATTAGTTATCTGGCTGGGGTTATCTAACGGGGTTGACCTATTTTTTTTATGTCTGAAAAAGAATTATTTCAAGAAAAATATAAAATTAAATCAATCCGATTATCATTTTGGAATTATTCAAATTCTGGACATTATTTTATTACCATTTGTACGAAAGATAGAATAGATTATTTTGGTAAAATAAAAAATGGAATAATATGTTTGAATAAATATGGTTCAATTATTTGTCAGGAAATATATAGAACACCATTAATTCGTAAAAATGTGGTTATTGATGAATTTATTGTAATGCCAAATCATATTCATTTGGTTTTGGAAATTAATAATGCGTTATTAAATAATGAATCCGTAGAGACGCAATGCATTGCGTCTCTACCAAATACATATAAAAATACATTTGGACCTCAAAGAAATAATTTATCATCAATTATGCGTGGATTAAAATCCATTATTACCAAACGAATTCATCAAAATGGATTAATTAATTTTCAATGGCAATCACGTTTCTATGATCATATTATTCGTGATGAAGAAGATTTATATAGAATTAAAGAATACATTCAAAATAATCCTCTTAATTGGAATAGGGATAGAAATAATTTGTATAAATAATTCTGATATTGCTCTTAGGACGTTCTAAAAAAAGTTAACCCGACGGGTTGGGTTAATATGTAGCCGTCGATTTTGTTGTTTACCCTGTTGAATAATTTTAAATTCTAATAATTCTAATGAATTTAAAATTAAAATTTAACTAGTTAAATTTTATTCAATAGGGTTAATAAGTTCGTTTTGACTAAGTAATTATTTAAGTGTAGAATATAAAATATAAGTATTTAAGAACTTAATAAAGAAAGTTATGTTAAAAAGCGATTTAAAACAAATTAAACAAATTGTTGATACAAGTATCAATAAAAGCATTAAAGAAAACAACAAAAAGATTTTTAAAAAAATAGATGATTCTGCAGAAAGTATAGCTATCAATACTAATGAAAGCTTTGATGAATTAGAAGGTAAAATGAATAAAAGATTTGATGGAATTGATGAAAGATTTGATGGAGTTGATGATAGATTAGATGGAATTGATAAAAGGTTAGATGGAATTGATAAAAGATTGGAACAGAAAGCTGACAGGAATACATTACTAAATTGGGCAGACGATAGAATTTTAGAGTTAGAATTGGATCGAAATAAAGTAAAATATTTTCACCCCGTTAGATAAATTATTTTTTTAAATTTCCTTATATAAATTTTCATAATAAATCTCATTAATTTAATTTTGTATCAATTGTTTATCTTATCTAATCCCATTAGAGATAAGTTTCTAACGGGATTAGATGTTAGTTATCTAACGGGGTACATATTAAAGAGTGGAAAAATTTACCACCAGCTTCTAAAATTAATAATGCTTTAGTTAAAGAAGGTATTAAATAGAAAATATAGATCAGGAACTCTTCGTTTTTTGACGAGAACGAGGGGTTTTGTTTTTAGTATTAGAGCCTCACCCTCCGCCTCGGCTCGTCCGTCTAGGCGGGCGAGACAGGTCCGCCTTGGCTCGGCGAGACGGGCTGACCCCTCTCCATCCCGTCTGCGGGGCAAACGAGGTCTGCGGGGCAGAGAGGGGTATTTACTTAAATATATATTAATACCTGGTAATTATTTACTAGCATTAATTGAAAAAATAAGTAAGTCCCGTTAGTCCCGCTTAGAGATAAGTTTCTAACGGGATGAATGAATCGTCACCGCAAACCACCGCAAACGGAGCAAGCCACCGCAAAAGCGGGACAGGCGGGATCCCTTCCGAGGGAGAAAAAGATTGAAAAATATAATATACATTTTAATTGTGGGAGCTTTTGTCTCTTGTCTTTTTACCCCGTACCAAATTTTAGAAAAATTTATACGGGGCAAGTTTTTAGATCTTGGATTTTTTCTTATATCACTTCTAAATCAATTCCTTTTAGGATCATAGTAGAGCTGATGTCTATGACTTATATTATCTTGGCTTTTAAATTTACTAATTTAAGAGCTGGGTCTATGAGAGCTGGGTCTATTGACATCTTATTTCACTTTTGATACAATATTGTCATATATATGAAATATAAAGCTAAAAACAATTTACTTGAGGAATTAAAATTCTTATCATATTTTAATAAGAGAGATGTTTATCAATTAGGAAAAAATGAAAAAACAAATAATCTTAAAGATAATACAATTGATACATATATAAGTCGCTTTTTAAAACATAAAGATATTATTTCTCTTAAAAGAGGTATTTATGCATCTACTGATTTTTACAATAAAAACAAAGATGATATTTCTTACTTATTTTTTCTTGCGAATATTCTTCGAAAACCATCCTATATAAGTTCTTGGACTGCCCTTCAGTACTATAATCTAGCCACCGAAGCAATATATACAGTTACATCAGTTACACCAAAAATTACTAGGAATTATAAAACAAAAGTAGGTACTTTTTCGTATCGATCTATAAAAAAAGATTTATTTTCGGACTTTTTTTTAGTAAAAGATAAATTTGATTTTTTTATTGCTTCTCCATCGAAAGCCCTTTTTGATTTACTTTATTTCAAAACAAAACAATTCAGAGGTATAAAAATAGAAAATATAGATTCACTGATTGAAGAGTTACGAATTGATATTAATGAAATGGATAAAGAAGAGCAGAAAAAATTTTATTCTATGATAAATAATTACATATGTCATGAATAACCAAATTATTATAACACTTAAAAAAAAGTTAGAAGAGATTTCTTCATCAACACACACTGGAATAAATCCAGAAGTGCAACGCAATGCTCTTAAAGAGGAATTACAATTTTATGTACTTAATTTTATTTATCATCACCCAAAATATAGTAATTGGATTATGTATGGTGGTTCTGCTCTTCGTATTTGCCACAATTTAAACCGAATGTCTATTGATCTAGATTTCGAAGTTAATCATAAAGTAATAAATACTTTTTTAGATGAACTAAAAAATGAGATAATAGTATATTTTGAAGATACTTATAGTATTGATTCTGACTTCCTTACTATTACAAAAACAAACAATAGAGGGCTCACATTAAAATTTCATATAGGTGAAGAATTGGGTTTAACTTTTCATTCCAAACAAGTACATGTCAAAATTGATCTCAATCATTTTGTTGCACCTAAAACAGTAACAGAACGTATACCAATAAATAGAAATCAACTTTCTTTTATTATCAGCACATACAACATGTCTTCGCTTATGGCTAGTAAAATTGCCGCAATTTTTTTACGTGGTCAACGTGGAGTTGGTAAAACGATATATGAAGAAAAAGGTCGTGATATTTATGATTTACTTTGGTATATGAATAAAAAAATAGTTCCAAATTTAGATTATCTTGCAGCTAAAAATGTAAATTTTGCTGATCCAAAAGAACTATTTAATCAAATAACAGTAAAAATATTAAATAGTAGCAAAACTGATACAAATCTAAAGGAAGATCTTCCACCTCTTTTTACAGAACAGACATATATTAATAATTGGCTCAAAAATTGGCGAGAAAGTTATTTAAATCTATTAGAAGAATATAAAATTAATACAGTAACTAAAATTGAAGAAATAAATATATATCAAGATTTTCATACTGACATATTTTCCTTTACATATTCATATAGAACAGAAGATAATCAGTTAGTAATGATTACATATCAAATTAGTGATTATTGGATTGACTTTGGAGATGGCGACTTATCAATCAAAACTAGTGATAAAATAAAACAACTTCTTAAATTTAATACTAAGGGATCAACTAGTCATCCTCCGTCACAAAACAAAATAGATCAATATGCTGAACTATTCTATCAAAAGACTGAGGACTTTTTAAGAAAGACAAATCGTATTATGTTTGGTAATTCTATTATAACCAAAGTAGTCAGAATGACCGCTGATAATTTGAATCAAAAAGAACAAATTTTGCTTAATAAATCAGCATTAATTGATTGTAAATTAGATGATTTACTTAAATAGAAAATTGTTGGGAGAAGAAAAAGAAATTAAAAATTTTGTTTTGTTTGAAAACATTGACTAAAAAAATAAATTTTAATATTATTAATTTATGGAGTACAAGTCCATAAATTATAATTAAAATATTAGTTAGTTATGAATGACTTAGAAAAATATATACACTTTTGAGGGTAAAAAATCATTTCTTAAATCTTTAAAATAAGGGTGTATGAAACCCGGTAGATAAAAACAACCCCATCCTGTCATCTCGAGCGAGCTGTGAACCAGAACATAGTGATCGGTTCACGGCAAGTCGAGAGATCTCATTACATTAGCTAACTAATACCAAGAGATTTCTCCACTCCGTCCCGCTGAACGGGACTTCGGTCGAAATGACAAGGTGTGGTGAGGTTTTGTTTTTTCAGGATTCTTGCTGTATAATTGTTTTATAAATCCCTATACCTAATTTAGGGTTAAGGATATTATATTGACTAAAGAATTTAATTTTAGTATTATTAATTTATGGAGTACAAGTCCATAAATTATAATTAAAATATGGAGTTATGATTAAAAGATTTTACAATATAAATAAATTATTAAAGCCTAATAAAGTTTTAATAATTTATGGAGCACGTAGAGTCGGCAAGACAACATTGTTAAAAGATTTTTTACAGAAAACTAAATTAAAATATAAATTAGATTCTGGAGATAATATTAGAACTCAAGAAATCTTAGGTTCTCAAAATTTTGATGAAATTATTGAATATGCTTCGGGTTATGATTTAATTGCCATAGATGAGGCTCAACAAATTCGAAATATTGGTATGGGCTTAAAAATATTAGTAGATCAAATTCCAAATATTAAAATCATAGCTACGGGGTCTTCATCCTTTAATTTATCACAAAAAATAGGAGAACCATTAACCGGTAGAAATATCACTGTTAAACTTTATCCATTTTCTCAATCTGAATTATTAGTTAGATATAATAAGTTTGAATTAAAAGAAAAATTAGCTGATTTTCTAATTTTTGGTGCTTATCCAGAGGTAATTACAGCTTCTTCTAAAAAAGAAAAGAAAATAATATTAACAGAATTAGTTAATTCCTATTTGCTAAGGGATATTTTTTCTTTAGAAAAAGTAAAGGCACCAAAAAAAATATTAGATTTATTAAAATTGATTTCTTTTCAAGTAGGAAGCGAAGTATCTTTAAATGAATTAGCAACTCAGCTTGGTTTGGATGTTAAAACAATAGATAGATATTTAGATCTTTTAGAAAAATCTTTTATTATTAAGAAAGTGGGGTCTTTTAGCAGAAATTTAAGAAATGAGGTTTCCACAAAATGTAAATATTATTTTTTAGATAATGGAATTAGAAATGCAATTATTTCTCAATTTAATATTCTAAAAGATAGAAATGATGTCGGATTTTTATTTGAGAATTTTTTAATATCAGAACGCTTAAAATCTAATTTTTATAATAATAATTTTATTATTCCTTATTTTTGGAGAAATTATAATGGTAAAGAAATAGATTTAATAGAAGAAAAAGATAATAAGATTTTTGCTTTTGAATTTAAATGGTCAGAAAAAAAGAAACAAAGATTGCCAGAAGAATTTTTAGAAAATTATAAAAATGTAAAATATAAAATTGTAAATCAAAATAATTATTTAGAGTTTATTTAGCGACGTAGAGCCTGCCTGCCCGTCCTCCGCAGTAGCAGACTACTGCTACGGAGGATGGACGCGTAGCCGCTTCGGTCGCCGACGTGCCAAAGCCACTTTGGCGACGGCACGCGA
>CAZXCJ010000004.1:0-43029 GCA_964639335.1 uncultured Gammaproteobacteria bacterium
ATAAAATACTAATAACGAAAATTCTAATATGCTAATTCAATACCAACCTGCCTGCCCGTCCTCCGCAGAAGCTCTGCTTCGGAGGATGGACGCGAAGCCTGCCTATGCCGAAACGAAGTTTCAGCTTCGTGCAGGCAGGCCGTGGTTTCGCTACGGCGAAGGCAGGTAATACTAATACAATACTAATGACCAAAGTTATACATGTTAATCAAGATATTTATTCGCATTGCATTCGTATAATTGGTATTCACCCTGTTAAATTATTTTTTCAAAATATTATTTAACAGGGTAAATTTGTAGATTGGTATTATAATAAGTGTACATCTTTAATCTCGCTTACCCGACCCCTTAAAACTAAATTCTCGACATAATAAGTGCCTAATTTTGGAGCATCTAAAAACCCCTCCATGGCCGCCTCAGCTAACCAGCCCGATTCTAACCAATCAAAAAGCCATTCATTAGCATATTTAGGATTTTTACTGTCTACACCACCCCCAATGGCTAATAACCAGCGGCGATTATAGTGTTCTTGAGAACCGATTGGCCGAGACATAATAACTGGAATACCTAAACCACAATAAAAACTTAATTCTGAGGGCTTGGTCCATAAAATATCTGTAGTACGTAGGGCTTGATTAAACTTTTTAAAATAATCCATCTTATCGGCGGCATAAAGTATTTCTACTCCTGGCAAATTTATTATTTTATTCTGCTTAAGATATTTTTCGTAGTATAAATAAACATCATTACGATTACCGGCTACCAAAATTAATTTTAATTTATTTTTCTTAATATGTTCACTTAAACTTTCTAAAATTGTTACCCCCAATTCTCTTTGAGCGCCAGCTCCGCCCACGGCAAACATAATTGTAATTGGATGTTTATTTTTATTAATCTCTTCCACTGGGCATAAGTAGGCCTCAATTAATTGTGCATATTTTTTTCGATAAATACCATGAGGATCTAAATTATATAAACGGGCTTTTAAATCTTCTTTTAAAATTTTCATACCTGGACCGCCAATATTTTCTTCAGGCAAAGGAAAACCCGTAAAATAAATATTTTTTGCTTTTACACCGTATAATTTCAATCTCTCTTTAACTCTCTTATTGGGAACTAAATATTTAATTTTACTTTTCTGGGGCTCATAAGGAGCCCAGGCCCGAGCTACATCAGCATCGCAAATTATACAATATATCTCTCCTTTATATCCATAATATTCGGCAAAATAAGCCGGCACAAAAAATGTTGTCACAAAGGGCAATGGATTTTTATTTAATTCCTTTATTAAATGTTCGCCCAGTCCTCGTTTAACTTGACCAAAAAAATATTTCTGTTGATAAGAATTTTCTGATAAATCTCTTCTGGGATAAAAAGGTTCTATTTTTTGCATACTATCCATAATACTAAAAGCCAGTTTACCAATAATTGGAACATCTTTATAGCGCGAAATAATTTCATACCATTTTCTACCGCCTTGCCAGGATTTTCTTTCTTTCCGACTAATGCCTGGATATTTATTGGCATTAATAATGGTATTGTCTGTAGCTATAGATAAAAATGGATAAGCTGCACGTTGATGTCCGTAGCCCATATCCACTGCTACTATATAGGCCTCTTTATTTTCTTCTGACATATATTTATTTAAATTATTTAAATTTTTTTATTTTATTTTTTTAAACCAGCTATTGGTAAAGTAAAGCTAAAAACTGTCCCCTGATTAAGAATTGACTTCTCTAATTTTAATTCACCATTACTGGCATCAATGATTCTTTTAGCTATATAAAGCCCCAATCCGGAACCAGTTGGATTTAATTTCTTTGAAATTAATCCTCTGCTAAATTTTAAAAAGAGACCATTCTTATCCTCTGGCCTAATACCAACTCCTGTATCTGCAACAAATACTTTTAAATACTTTTTAGAATTTTTTGAAAATTTATCAAAAGAAACAGTAACACTTCCTTTTTTTGTATAAAAAACAGCATTCTCTAATAAATTAGAAATAACATGAATAGTTTTTTTATCATCACATAAAACTTTGGGTATCTTAAAATTAGGAATCTTAAGTAAAATATCTAACTTTTTATCTATTGTCACCTTTAAATTCTTTTTTTCTGCTATTATTTCTTTGATAATAATTAATAAATCCGTTTCTTCTATATTTAAATTAATATCTGCTCCTTCTAACTCAAAAGCATCCCAAAAATCTAAAATAACATTACTCATTCTTTTCAATCCATGGGCTGCTATATCAATCCCCTTCTTATTTGATAATGTTTTGTCTTTAATCATAGAAAAAGCATTTTTCATTATAGACAAAGGAGTATTTAATTGATGGTGGACAATTCTCAAAAAATCACTTTTCATAACTAAGAGCTCTTCTAAGTGTTTTTTTTGTTTTAATAAATCTTTTGTCTGTTCATCAACTTTAATTTTTAAACTTTTATTAAAATTGTCCAGTTCATCTTTTTGCTCTTTAACCTTTTTATAAAGCTGGGCATTTTCAATAGCCGTAGAGGCCTGACTAGCTAAATTAATTAATAAATCTAAATCTTCTTTGGTATAGGAATTTTTATTCTCTTTGTTCCCTAAAACAATTATACCAATTAGCTTTTTATTACTTATAAGGGGTAAACAAACCGAAGCCTCAATGTGGCTCATATATATTTTGAGACGCTTAAATCCATTAATTTCCTTATCAGTGTTAGCATCTCTGGATAAAAGGTCTAGCTCATCAATAACCAATGGAGAATTTATTCTTTGTAAATAACTAGTTAAAAAATTGTCTTGAACCAAATTGATTCCATTTTGTTCATTAAAACCAATAACCTTGGCTATCTCGTAACGAATTACCTGCTTATCAGTATTAATTAATAAAACCCCCGCTCTATTTAAATTCATTTGGTCTTTAATAGTATCAATTATTTTATCAATTATTTTTTCTAATTCATTATAATGATTTAATTCTCGACTTAAACTATTAAGGGTTTCTCGATACTTATGCAAATTTAAAAATAAATATTTATCACTAAATTTATAAAGAATTTTATTAACAACAAAAAATGAACTTACAAATAAAAAAGAAAAAAGTATCCCTAATATATAACCACTCTTTGCAAAAACATCACCAAACAATAATAAATATAAATTGGCAACTCCATAAAACATTATATATGTAAAGAGACCAATACCGAAATAAACAAATAATTTTCTGAAAACAACTCTAACGTCCATAAACCTATAACGCACCATGGAATAAGTGGTAAAGGAAATCCATAACACCGTTGCGATTTGTCCTAACCAATTTAATTCAAAATAATTAAACCAAGGTAAAATTAAATTAGTTGACATGGCTATTAAGGAAGATGTGATAGCTCCAATTAATATATATTTGGCCTGTTCTCTTATAATCCCAGTATTTTTTTTATAAGCCTTTATTAATTTTAAAAACGACCAATTAAAATAACTTATGATATAAATTACGTAAAGTAAGTATAATTTTCCAAAAATTATAATATTTTCCTGTCCCATAACCCTATAAGCATCTGCTATTATAAAATCTGTAAAGCCGGTTAAATAAATTAAAATAATGGCCGGAAATGAATAAAATAATATTTTAAATTGAGAAATCTTTTTTCTATAATCTAAAAATTTATGAGAAAAATATAAAAAAGTTAAAGGAATCAAAGTGGCTGCTATATAAAGGAAACGGCACCAAGAAATAGTATAAGTATGATTATAAAATCTATATCCAAACATAGTTATACACCAAAAAACCACCATAAAAATAACCATGCTAAATATATTCCCTAATTTCCGATTGCGATTTTGGAAAAGCACTAAAATTCCCAAAATAAAATTTATTAAAGCAACAATAATCAGTAATGTACTTTTGATGTCCATCATAAATAAAAAAATAATTTATATACTTATTATAACTGATAAGGGCAAAACAAAAAAGGCGTAGAAATTAAATCATACGCCCATTTCTCTAGTAATAACTTTGCTCCATTCTGCATGCATAGCCGCACAAAAAGGAACAGCTCCCTCATAAGAATAAGGAAGGTATGGATAAGCCGTGGCCGAAAAACCAGTCAAATGATAAACCTTTATTCCTTTTAATTTTAAAAGGGTTAAAATTTTTTCATCTGGAGGGGGATATACCTCGTTAATTAAAGTACTTCCTCTAGGAATCAACTCTATATAATTCTGAATTACTGTCTGCAAACTAACATCAACGACAATTATAGGTTTAGAAAATCCTGGCCAAAGGTCTTTTTTATCAATTGCATAAACTGGATTAGAAATATTTTTGACTTTTTCATAAACCCCTTCTCCAACAAAGCCCTTGGCACCTAAAATAACTAAGGGAATTTCTGATCCTAAGCCATTTTTCTCTATCAAATCTTTAATTCCAACAATAACTAATTCTGCAGAAATTTCAGCCTCTGGAGAATCTACAGAAATTCCTCTTCTCGCTAAGATTCCGGGGATTATTCCGGCAAAACGAATTGTCTTTCTAGGGTTATCGCCCAAGCCCAGACAAATAGCAATTTGTGATAATCTTTGATAAAGGTGTGAAAGTTTGTCCTCGTTACTGGGTCTAATAATTTGACGTCCGTCTGCAGAAATAGAAAACATTAAAGAAATCTTTCCTCGGGAAATTATAATGCCAGAAAAAAATGGATCCCAGGTTTTCTGATTTCTTTTTAAACGAGCCGAAAAGGCAAAGTATAGGCCATATTTTCTTTCTTGCGGATGCATAAGAAAAAGTCCGGTAATAAATTGTTTTTTTCGGTTAACTTTACCCAAAAATTTAAAAAACCAATTGCGATTAAAAAGAAAATCCAAAATCTCCAAAATTAATCTTCTAAAAAAAGATTTGACGAGATTCTTTTTCATCTCTCCTCCTATATAATAATTTTTTATTTTATTTTTTTAAATTAAATTTTAATCTGCTACTTTTAAAACTTCTGCTATGGAAGTGATGCCATCTCTAGCTTTTAATAAACCGTCTTGAACCATAGTAATCATACCGTTTTTTTGGGCTAGCTCCTGAATGGCATATTCAGAAATTTTTTCATCTAAGATTATTTTTTCAATTTCTGGGGTCATACTAAAAATTTCGTAAATACCTATTCGACCCTTGTACCCCAAACCATAACATTTATCACATCCCTGACCTTTATAGAATTTAATATTAGCTAAATCTTCTTCGTTTAATTTAAAACCTGAATTTTCTGGAATGGCTTTTAATATTTTAATTATCTTGTCCATTTTTTTCTCATCCACCTTGTCTTCTACTTTACAATACGGACAAATCCGCCGGACTAATCTTTGACCAATAATAGAATTTAAAGCCGGTGCTAATAAAAAGGGCTTTACCCCCATGGCTAAAAACCGGGGGATGGCCGCAGCCGCTGAATTAGTATGTAGAGTAGAAACAACTAAATGGCCGGTCAAAGCGGCATTAATAGAAGTATCAGCTGTTTCTAAATCTCTAATTTCTCCCACCATAACTATATCTGGATCTTGCCTTAATATAGATTTTAATCCCGAAGCAAAACTATAATTTTTGTCTTTTTTAACTTGAGATTGACTAATTCCTTCTAGCCTATATTCAATTGGATCTTCTAAGGTAATAATTTTATTTTCTGAAGAATTTAATTTTTTTAAAACAGCATACAAAGTAGTGGTTTTACCGCTACCAGTAGGTCCAGTAGTAACAATCATTCCATTGGGCCGTTTAATTTGTTTTTTTAAATCCTCAAAAGCACTGCCCCTAATTCCTAAGCTGTCAAATTCTAAACTAGTGGCCGATGATTTTAAAAGTCGCATAACTACGCTTTCTCCATATTTAGTAGGAATAGTAGAAACCCTCACATCAACATCTTCTTTGGATAAATGGATAGTAAAACGGCCATCTTGTGGTTTGTCACTTACATTAATTTTCAAACCAGATATTAATTTAATCCTAGCAACTATTCTCCTCCATAATTCATTATCTAAAGAACTAACTACATGTAAAACTCCATCTACCCTTAATCTAACTTTAATATCATTTTCCTCGGCTTCAATATGAATATCTGAAGCCTCAATCTGAATTGCTACGGCAATAATAGCTACAATTATTTCTGATATATCTGAAATCTTAAGCAAATCCTTAATTTTATCAAAACTTAAATCTTTTTGCTGATATTTTTTTAAATCTTTTTCTGTAATTTCTACTCCTTCTTTAACTTCTATATTTTTAGGCAAATTATCATAAAGCTTTAGGGCATAACTCAGGCTTAAATTTGATATTAGAAACAATTCCGCAGAAATTCCTTTTTCTGCACTTAATTTATCCATAAATTCTCTTAATTTCAGATTTTCTGGATCAACAACGCCTATTTTCATCTCTTTATCTGTTAAATAAAAACAAACGCTCTGCAACTTTTTGGCTTCAGCCAAAGATATTAAAGAAAGGGCCTCTGGATTTATAGGAAAGCCCTTTAAACTTATATAATTTAAATTTAAAGCCATTGCTTGGGTTTTGGTTTCTTCTTCTTTATTATCTTGTTTTATCTGGCTTAATTTATTTTTTAATTTAGTCGAAGTCTCTGACCTTTTGTCTGAATCAGCAAACAAGTCATTAATATTTTGATTCATTGCTTTAGATATTTATCCCGCACCCAATTTTGAAATCAAAAAATCAGAGCGAGAAGTAAATTTAGTTTATTAAATTAGGTATCAGGATTTACTTTTTATTTTTTGGCCGGCCTTTTCTTCTTTTAACTTTTAGTATTTTTTTAAGTTTTGGAGTTATGTTAATGTCTTTAACCTTAGTAACCTGAGAAGAGGCCTTTGTATAATTGGATAAAGAAGAAATAACCCTGACTAATTTACTATACCTTTTTCCAGAAGTTAATTTTTCGAATAATAAAGTCCAACTAGATATTTGAAAAACTGAAATCCAGGACCCAATAAGAGTATAAATTACAACCAGAGGCAAAATCTTAAACAAAATCAAGCCAAGTGCAAAATTCTTAAAAGAATAAAGGGTTAATAAATCTATTCTTAAGAATGGTCCAACAATAATTATAGTTATAATTAATAATACAAAGCCGACAATAAAACTGATAATCATCAAAGCTAAGGTCATTTCAATACTAATCAACCAATTTGTTCTAAAAAGATCCCAGGCCTTGGCAATAGAATCTCGAAAATTTTCTTTTTTGATAATCACGAAATTAATAGCATACTTCATTATAAAAGATATAATAACAGCCGCTGGTAAAAATATAATCCAAACAATTATACTGAATAAAGCAGCCAGCTTACTGCCGGAAGCTACTATGAGAGTTAAAACTGGAATCAAAATAGTAAATAATAATAACCCCACCAATGCTCTTGATAATATATTTAGACCCAAAACTTTAAGAAAATATTTTTGGGCTTCCAAAAAAATTATCTTAAAGCTAATTTTTTTATTCTCTGATATAAGATGGGTAGCATAAATAATTGCTGTTTGAGAAACTACCACTAACCAGGCAACTAATAAAAATATTATCAAAAATATCAATAATAATAAAAGTCCTGAAATTATAGCATCAAAACTAGGTATTCCTTTAAACAAAGCTAAAAACAGTGCACTATTCCACGGACCTAAACTAGTTTCTTTTATTGAAGAGAATGAATTAAAAAATATTTGCATTTCCCCGGTATTGGCTACCCAAACTGCGAAAAATCCAAATATCCAAAGTAATTTATATTTTTTAGAAATTTCCCAGGCCTTTTTTAAAATAACTCGATATAATGGTTCCATAATTTTATTTTTATTTATTTATTTATTTTTATATTAAAATTAAAAAAATTAAAATATTAACCCAAGATACTTTTCAAAACAATTTAAGCATTGAAATTTATTTAAAAGAATAATTACCGTAAAAATATGGTCTATTATTATTATACTAAAAAATCAACAAATAAAAAAGGTCAAATAATAAATAAACTTTGACCTCTCAGAATATAAGTAGCTTTAGCCCGCACCTAATTTTGAAATCAAAAAATCAGAGTAAGAAGTAAATCTGATTTTATTAAATTAAGTGCAAAAATTTATTCTTCAATTTTCTTTTTACCAATTAATTTCTCAAATTCTTTTTTTTCAATCGTCTCTTTTTTTAGAAGCTCTTGAGCAATCTTATCTAATTTGGTTTTATTTTGTTCTAGAACTTCTCTAGCCCTAGCATGACAAAAATTAATCAAGGATTTTATTTCTAAATCTATTTCTTCTGACATTTTTTCACTATAATCTTTTTTATCATGAATTTCTTTTCCTAAAAATATTAAACTCTCGCTTTTCCCAAAAGTTCTATACCCCAATTTTTCATTCATGCCAAATTTAGTAATCATCTTTTTTGCTAAATCCGTAACTTTATTCAAATCTGAACTAGCCCCATTTGTTATTTCACCAAATATTAATTTCTCAGCCACTAAACCGCCCAACATCATAGCAATATCATCAATAAATTCTGAACGACTATTTAAATGCTTGTCTTCTTCTGGAATATTCATAGTGTAGCCGGCGGCCATACCTCGAGAAATAATAGAAACTTTATGAATAGGATCACAATGCGAAAGCAAATGACCAACTAAGGCATGGCCCGCCTCATGATAAGCAGTAATCTTTTTTTCTTTTTCAGAAAGAATATGGCTTTTCCTTTCTGGCCCTAATATTACCTTTTCAATACTGTCTAAAATATCAAGCTGGGTTATTTTTTTTCTATTATTTCTAGCCGATAAAATAGCTGCCTCATTTAAAACATTTTTTAAATCTGCTCCTGTAAAACCCGGAGTTCTCTGAGCAATTAATTTTAAATTCACATCCTTTTCCATGGGCTTGTTATTGGCATGAATTTTTAATATAGCTTTACGGTCTTTAATATCTGGTTTATCTATAACTATTCTGCGATCAAAACGACCTGGCCTTAAAAGAGCCGGGTCTAAAACATCGGGCCTATTAGTAGCGGCTATGACAATTACATTAGTTTGGTTATCAAAACCATCCATTTCTACTAATATTTGATTTAGGGTTTGCTCTCTCTCGTCGTGTGAACCGCCCAAACCAGAACCTCTTTGGCGACCCACAGCATCAATCTCATCAATAAAAACAATACAAGGAGCGCTTTTCTTGGCCTTTTTAAATAAATCTCGCACTCGAGATGCCCCCACACCCACGAACATTTCTACAAATTCAGAGCCAGATATATGAAAAAATGGCACTTCAGCTTCTCCGGATACTGCTCTAGCCAACAAGGTCTTACCAGTGCCCGGAGCACCTAAAAGCAAGGCTCCCTTAGGAATTTCTGCTCCTAATTTAGTAAATTTTTGTGGGTCCTTTAAAAAATCCACTATCTCATATAATTCTTCTTTAGCTTCTTTAGCGCCAGCTACGTCTTTAAAAGTGTTTTTTTTCTTTTGATCTGCTTGACGGGCTCCGGATTGTCCAAAACTTAGGGCCTTAGAATTAGCTCCCTGAACTTTTTTAAACATAAACCAAATAAGAGCCCCTATTAAAAAAAATGGAAATAAAAATGGCAACATGGTAATTAACCAATAGCCCAATCCAGATTCATCTTTAATTTCTATATTGATTTTTTCTAAAACTTCCGGCTGAACACCCAAATTCACCAAAGTTTGAATTAAGGATTCTTCTTTTTCCTTCTGGCCTTTCCTAATTTCTCCATCATTCATTTCTACTGTCAGCTTATTGCCAGCAATTTCAACTTTTGCAATTTCTCCAGCTTTAATTTGATTACTTAATTGTATTAAAGTAATATTTTCTGGCTTATTAGTTAAATCCGATTCAAAAAAACTAAACAATGCGCCCAAGGCAACAATTACCACAAAAAATATTAAAAAACTTTTTAAACCTTTGTTTAAACCTTTATTTAAACTTTTATTTAAACCTTTATTCATAATACTGATAAAATATACTAATTTACTAATCTTATATTAATAATACTAATTATATTAATGAAATACAAATAGATTAAATTATTAAACTCTTATTTGCTTTCTTTTTGTTTTTTTGCTTTCTTGTTTTGCTTAACTTTGAATTTTTTTTCTGCTTGTTTTCTTGTCTTTTTCTCTTTAACTTTCTGAACTTCTACTTTTTTGCTTTCTTGTTTTTTGTCCTTGGATTTCTCAGTTTCTTTGTCCTTAAATTCTTCTGTTATCTGTTTTTCAATTTCTTTATCCTCTGATTTTTTAACCTTAACTTTTTTAACTTCCTTATTCTTTGCTTCCTTAGTTTCTTTGCTCTTAGATTCCTTGGTTTTTTTAGAACTCTTCAAAGAAAGCCCTAAACGATGTTCTCGAGCATCCAAATTTATAATTACAAATTCATATTCTTCTCCAATATTAACTACATCTTCCGGACTATTAATTATACTGGAACTAAGCTCTGAAATATGGGCTAAACCATGAATATCTCTATCCAATTCTACAAAAGCCCCAAAAGGATTTATTTTTAAAACTTTTCCTTTAACTTTTGCACCGACCTTGTATCTTTTTTCAATATCTTTCCAGGGATCTGCCATTAATCTTTTTATGCTTAAAGAGATTCTTCCTCCATCAACAGAAATAATTTCCGCCTTAACCTTGTCTCCAACTTTTACTACATCATTCGGATCATCTATTCTTTGCCAGGCCAATTCAGAAATATGCACCAAGCCCTCTAAATTATCGCCAAATTCTACAAAAGCTCCAAAATTTGCTACCCCAGTAATTCTTCCTGATATAATTTTACCAACTTTATATTCTTCTAAAGTTTTCTTTTGGTCTTCGGCCCAAGCGGCCTTTTGGGAAACAATTAATTTTGATTCTTTTTCATCAACATCAATCACAACTACTTTAAAATCCTGATTAATAAAGCCTTTTAAATGCCCTAAAATTTTACTTTTATCACCACCTTCAACTCGCGGATAATACTTAGTAGTTAATTGAGAAACAGGCAAAAAACCCATCACATTGCCAACTTTTACCATTAATCCGCCCTTATTAGCATCTGTAACTTTAACATCTACTACTTCTTCTTCTTTCATTAATTTTTCTAAATTTTCCCAGGCCTGTTGATGGCCAGCATATCTAAATGATAACTCCATCATTCCTTTTTCATTATCCAATTCTATAACAGTAGCTACGGCTTTATCGCCAATTTTAAAATTTCCACTAGTTTCAGATTCATCGTGAATTTCTTTTCCCCTTACTAACCCCGAAGCAATTCCCTTATAATCTAAGACAACTTCGTTTTTTCCAATAGAAATTACCTGGCACTCAACTAAATCACCAACCTGTGGCAATTTAATTTCATCATGCGTTTCTAAAATTTTGCCAAAAGCAGTTTTCTTTTTATCTTTGGTGTCTTCAGTACTCATATATTTACTTTGTATCCGCTTACGCTAAGGCTACAGCGGATTATTTTTTTGATTACTAATCAAAAAAATAAAAAACAGACCTTTAATTATTAATTTTTTGCATTGACCGGTCTTCCTGCCCTCCGTAGCTAACTAGCGAAGGATGGGTGCCAATCCAAGTTTCTATATATTAGTATATAATTTAAAAAAAAGCAAGGCCCGTTATAACCTAACCCCTCGGCTATGCTCGGAGTCTACAACAATTTAACAGTTTAACCATTCAACAATTTAATTCTAATTTACAAAAAAATGGAATGAGGGTAAAATAAAGCCATAATCATAAAAGCTTATGATTTACAATTTTATACAAACAAACCCCTTATTTTAGCCACTTAATTGACTAGTTCGTATATAAGGAGTTAAATGAAATAGCTCCAAGTTTTCGCTACATCATCTAACAAGTTGTATCTGGTTCTGATTAGGAAAAATTTCTTAAAAAATATCTCTATGAATCAAATAAACATAATTGATCTTGCTGCCGATATTGTAAAAAAATCGTGCGAACTAAAAAATAAGTTTACAGATGAAATCAGCGCCCCAGTAAACTACGCGTGTGTTTTCTCACAAAATGATAAGGAGTTTGCTGAACTTAAAAAACTAACTGGTGAAATCGGCAAAGTTATCGAAGAAACACCATCTGGCCCACTCTATCACGTTAATCCGATTAAAACGGTTTCCGGTCAGCTCAAGTTGTTAAAAATTAGACGTCCTGATACAACTAAACCGGAACGTGGGGATGCTGATTTCACGGTTAGTAATTACCACGATTTTAAGGATAAATACCTATCGCAAAATAAATTTAAATTGATACCACGCCCAAACTTCGAAATGATTGAACTCATGGATTCTGATTTCAATGTCCGCACTTATTTTTCTTATCCACCCCTAGATGAACAGCTTAGTATCAGCTAAACCGATATTTTTTAAGAAATTTTTCCTAATCTCCACCCAAATTTTCAAAATAAATATTAATATAATAATGAATTTTAAAAACTTCAGATACAACAAACGTTAGACGAAATAATTAAAAGTTTTTAAATTTCCTTTGGAAATTTATATAGGGGGGCATTTAACATAAGAATTTAAATATAATGTTGAATTGGAACAAAATAACAAACATACTTAGTTTTACTGGTGTTGAAGACAAATCTGTCTGGCAAGATTTATTTTTTAGCATTCTAGCAATTCCACTGGCTTTAATAATCTTAAACAAGATAATAATTTGGTGGAGCAAAAATAGACCAACCAACTTACTATTTAAAGAATTTATTAAAAATAAGAAAAAAATATTTATTTTTCATTCTCAAATGTCGGGAGCAGATGATAACTGGAATTTTAATCCTAATCAAAAATATATAACCAAATTTCCAAAACCCCTACCAACCAATCAATCAAATCTTGGAATCCAAAAAAAACTTAATATCGACCCAATAATATCCCAAGCTGAGACAGAGTGTCTATCTGATGTTTACAATATATTAGGAGAAGTAAAAAAAGTTAAAAATATTTTTCTTGCAGATTTAATAAACGATTGGAATGTATGGTCCAGTCCAATTTTTACTATAGGTTTTAACCCAAAAACAGATAAACTTATTAAGAAATGTGAACCTATACACTTTGAATTAAATCACAACGAATTAAAAATCAAGAATACTGACTATAAATATAGCTCTATCTTACCAAATGATGTGGGTGTAATTCAGAAAACTTTTATAAAAGATTCTGGCAGTCCTATTTTTATCTTAGCAGGCTTGGGCACTCTAGGCACAAGTTCTGCCGGTTATGTGTTTAAAAAACATTTTGTAAAACTAGGTAAACTGTTTGGAAATAAATCATTTTGTGTATTTTTAAAAGTAAATACGGACGAAGGTAAAACATCAGCTATTGTTGATAAAATATACCCAAGCCCTAATTGGTTTAGAAAAATTTTATTCCCTGTGACATATTATAAGTATAAAAAGAAAAATATATTTGGATAAAATTCTTAAATTAAACGCCCCCTTGTTTGTTTTGCTTCTCAAAACAAAAACTTTAAATTACATCACATAACAGCGTGCATCAGGTTCGTGAGCTAAATTAAATTATTCCTTTCAAAACTATGAACAAAAATATCATCAAAAAATTAGATGGAGCAAATATGGATATTGACTTAGCCACTGATAAGAAAGATATATTATGGAAACAAGATAAATGTCCTTGGAATGAAGCTGAGAATTCTAATAAACATAAATGTGCTATTAAAAATATTTCTATATGTAAATATTTTTGTGGCATAGAATATTTAGATAATGTACTTTGTTGTTATCCTAATGAAAACTTAAGCAAAGAAAAGGAATAATTTAATTCATAACGCTCCCTCACCCAAATCTCGATTAACACTATAATTCTAAAATACAATTTCCCCTTTAATAAAAGAATTGCTAATATAAAGCTAGAATAAATAAAAAATCGGGATTTCAGATACGCCGAAACGTTATGTGAAATATTATTTTTTTAAATTTTTTCTTTATACTTTTATATAGAAGAGTCCTCTTTAATTTTTAATCTACATCTAATGACTAACTAACAAACATATGGAACAACCAAACGAACAACCTACTAAGTTTATCCAAAACTCAAAAAATATTTGGGTAATCGTAGTTTCTATTGTCGTTACTGCTTTAGTAGTCGGTGGTGTAGTTTATGCTTGGCAACGGTCGAACCTGAAAAACACGGAACAAAGTTTGCAGGAACAAATTTCGGCGTTGCAAAGTCAGATTAGTCAGCTTCAGCAAGTGCAATCTGGTCAAAATCAACAAGCCAATCAACAAGTCGTAGAGCAAGACAACCAACCACAGCAACCGACTCCTACTCCAACGCAACAATCATATGAATTTACATTCACAAATAAAAATAATTTTCCGATTACTCAAAAAGAATTTAGCGTGCTACAACATTTCAGCGCAAAAGACTTAGAAAGCAAAAGTCAAGAATGTGGCACTAACAAAAATAGGACTTATTTTAGCAACCTTTTGTCTAAGTTTTCTTCAAGCGACAAAGGGTATGCTTATGAAATTAGTTATACTGGGCAAACACAAGACTCTGGAATTTGGAAAATAACAGTAGTACCCAACAAGATGGGATATAAAAACCTAAATGAATTCAAAAATGATTTTGATCTATGCTACGCCGGCGGTGATGAATATCCTAATTTAATATCGGAAAATTATTTATTATTTGTTTCAAGTTGCGGAACTGGTTTTGATGATGGATCTGGGTTGCCACACGGTTGTGATGTGATTCGTGAATTAATTGAACCAACAATTATATTGAAATAGACAAAAAATTAAAAAGGACTCTTAAATCACATAAAGGAAAGAAAAAAAATATAAAAAACAATACATCAGCTAACAGCGTGTATCAAGTTCGTATATAAGGAGTTATATAAAATATTTATTTTTCTAACCAATAAAACTATGAACTATTTTCAAAAATTAAAAATGATTGCAAAGGGTCTGAACAAAAAATATCCTAAAGGGAATGAGCCTTTTCAAATTATTACTCGTTTATGCGAAGAAACCGGTGAATTGGCAAAAGAGGTAAATCATTTTGAAGACACCGGGAGAAAAATTGAGAAATATGGAAAGCCCGACAAAAATAAACTTGCAAGAGAGGTGCAAGATGTTTTTCGTTCAGCCTTGCATGCAGCCATATACTACAAAATTGAAAAGGAATTAAGGGATTCAATCGACGAACGTTTCGAGAAACTAAAAGACGATGGTTTTATAAAAGACGACGAAAAATAAAAGCTAAAAAACTAAAATAAATATATGAAAATTTTTAAAATATTTTCCTCTAAATACTGGCCCTTTAATATTCTAGGAATATTATGCGGAACGATTATCATGTTTATATTTAATTTTTATTGTAAATGTGGCTGGCCTGGGAGGTGTGAATGTGGTAAGCACTGGATGTACTATCCTGGATTAGTTATAACCATAATTTCTTCCGCGCATTTATTAATATCTTTAATATTTAAAATAAAAAATCAAAATAAAGCTAAGATTAAAATAATTAAAAACTAAAATACTTTCTACTTTTAACTGACCCCCTATGACTAAAACTCAAATAATTAAAAAAACTGAAAACTATGTAAAAAAATGCATGAAAAATCTTCCATCTAATCATGATTATAAACATGTTGACCGCGTGCGGAAATGGGCAATTAAAATAGCTCAAGCAGAAAAAAAAGATATCTTTTTAGCTGAAATGGCCGCTCTTTTACATGATGTCGGCCGAGCTAAAGAAAAACCTCCTAAAATTTTACATGCTGCCATTGGCGCTAAAATGTCTTATGCTTTTTTGATTAAAAATAAATTAACCTCCAAAAAAGAAGCTGAACAAATCAGCTATGCTGTAGCTCATCATGGCAAAGGTGGTAAGGGCTGGTTAGTAAAAATTTTACAAGACGCTGATAAAATGGATGCTTTTGGCTTAATAGGCATAATTAGAACTGCCCAGTATGCTTTTGACCTTCCAGATTATGATGAAAAAAATATCTTAGGAAAAACTAAATGGAAAAAGGGCGAAGCTACTAAAATTTTAAAAACTAGAAAACACGTTGGTAAAACAATTATAGAAAATTTAAATTACATCATTAGCTGGTATAATAACTTGCATACCAAAAGCGCTAAAAAATTGGCCAAGCCCTTTGTTGATTATTTAAAGCAAGGACGAAAATTATTTATTCAGCAAATTAAAATAAGTCGCCACGTCTAATTCTTTTTAAATCAGGTGTGGGGACAAATAAAAAAAGAGCAGTTATTCCAAGCTGCTCCTATTTTTTACATTTTTTTATCACTTTCAAAACTTGTGAAAGCGATTTTATAATTTGTATCTCTGGTACTCCTACTTTCATAAAATCCTCTTTTTCAGAAGCGCCAGAGACCATTCCCATAAAATCAATAGGAGATTTATTAGCGGGAACAAAATCATATTTTACAGTATCGCCAACATATACTATTTCATCTTGGGAAATCGAGAGTCTTTGAGCATGTTTAACTATTGGTAAAAATACCCGCGGATCTGGTTTTAAAAAAGGACAATCCTCTACACCCTGAATAAAAGTAAAGAGATTTTTATCAATACCAGCAAAATCTAAATAGTTTAAAATTGAAAAAACCTTTTTAGATTCTCTGACTCTTGAGGACAAAATAGCAACTTTAATTCCTTGTTCTCTTAATCCAAACAAGACCTCCTTAACATCTGGGAAAAAATCATATCTCATTTCTGATTTACTTAATTGAGAATACCTCTCAATAAAAAAATTCTTTTCTTTTTCTGACCAATTACATTTTTTAGCTAAAACATTAACTAAATCTAACCAAGAACTACCCCAATATTCTTTTAGCAATTCTAAACTTGGAACTTGAATTCCTGATTCTCTGGCCAATTTTTGATGGTTTTCCATTGCTTTTTCCGTAGAATTAAGCAGGGTACCATCAAAATCAAAAAGCGCCAGTTTAATTTTCATTTTGCCTCCTGCATCATAAATACAAATAATTTATGACTATTTTTATTTTCAATATCTTAACCCTTAACTAAAATAAAAGCAAATTTTTTAAAAAAATAAAAAAAGCAGCGCTTAAACTGCCTAAATTTTTTACTATAAAATTCTTTCCATAACTTTTGCCAAGAAGCAAAGATCAACATTAAAACTACACTCTACAAAATCAATACTTCTCTCCTCCTGTCTGAGTTGCTTATTTTTTTCTGCATCCATAGTAATCAGTAAGATTGGGCAAGAAAACCTATTTTGATTTTCAATGTAGAATTCTGTGATTTCCTCACAAAAACTGAGATCAGTACAGGGGCCATCAACAATTATAATTAACAAATTCAACCCTGCGCCCCAAGAATATGATTCTCTAAAATCTTCCAAAGCATAAAATACTTCACTCTCAAATTCATCAAGATTTAATAAATAAGTTTGAAGATCATTAATTTCATCAATATCTTCCCCTAAAATTGCTATTTTGATTTCCATTTTACCTCCAGATATTTAGAAACAATTATGTCCCTAACTTTTTCTTTGACTTTTAGAATTGTCTCGATTTTTTCTTCCTTAGACATAAATTTTTTGTCTAAAAAATCAAGAACAGGATCAAAAAATTCAACTGTGACTTTTCCAGAATTAATCTGCCTACGTTTTTGTTTATTATAAACAAAATAACTACCTCTAATAACAATCGGGATTATTGAAGCTTTCAGCTGGCTAGCTAAAATAAACGGGCCTCTTTTAAAAGGCAAAATTTCATTCTCATATCCGCTGGTTCCTTCAGCAAACATGATAACATTAATGCCTTTTTCCAGGGTTTTCTTTATTCTCCTAATGGTAGAAATCGAAGAATGTTCCCTATTTATAGGAATATTTCCACTTTTGCCTAAAATCCAGCCAAAAATCGGAACCCTTAACAGCTCCGCTTTAAAAACAAAACGAAAAGCAATTTTAAGTACAGGGGCAATAATTAGAATATCAAAATAAGACATATGGTTAGAAACTAAAATTGCACCACATAAATTTTTAATTTTTTCTAATCCTTTAACTTCAACTTCTATTCCACAAAATTCTAAAATAATTCGAGCCCAAAGAAGATTAAAGGATTGATAAAATCTTGGACCATTTTTCTTTCCTCCGAGAAGAAGAAAAAATCCTGCAATCAGAGAAATATAAACCGTCCATAAGGATATGAAAATTATCCTTACAAAACTCACCGTATTCATTGTCTGCCTCCAGATATTTTTTATTATTTTTAATATCTTAATTTAATACTAATAAGTCAATTTGTCAATCAATTGAAAAAAATAAAAAATACACTTTCGGTATTTTAAATTTAAATTTAAAATTGAAACAAGATGCTTAAAACCAAAGTATATAAAATTTTAATATACCATATCCTGGTG
This sequence comes from uncultured Gammaproteobacteria bacterium, assembly GCA_964639335.1. Taxonomy (GTDB): domain Bacteria; phylum Patescibacteriota; class Patescibacteriia; order UBA1558; family S5-K13; genus JAIOTH01. The sequence continues at coordinate 18,402 of CAZXCJ010000004.1, forward strand.
GGTGTAGTCCCGCTCAGCCTGCCTGCGCGTAGCCGCTTCGGTCGCCGACGTGCCAAAGCCACTTTGGCGACGGCACGCGAAGGCAGGCGGGACGACCTCGATTTACCCCCCACCAAAAAACAAATTGGAGACACAAAATATAATCAGAGATAAATATATACTTTCTGGTGCGCCCACCTGGATTTGAACCAGGGACCTCGACTTTATAAGAGTCGCGCTCTGACCGGCTGAGCTATAGGCGCATAATAAAACTCATTCTATTTTTTTGTGGGGGGCGTATAAGAGTCGCACTCCCTGCCTGCTCATTCGAGTCTGAGCCTGAGGGCTCATCCCTCAGAGTCGAAGACCGGCAGGTCCGCCGTAGTCGAGCTCAGCTCGACGAAGGCGGAAACTATACACCTGGAATTAATTCCTAATTTCAAATTATTGAATTTTTAATTAATTTCTAAATTAAAAATTTTGATTTAAATTAAAATTAAAAATTGATAATTAAAAATTCGACTGAGCCGAGCTAAGCTCGGCGAAGGATGGTGAGTGTACCTGGATTTGCCACGCCCTGCTGCCTTCAGCAGAAGGCGGGCCAGGGAACCAGGGACCTTTACGACCCTCTTTCGCTAAAGCTACAGAGGGTAAATGTCAATCCCGTTATTCAACAGGACAGGCTCCGCACCCTAAAAACAAATGGTGGGCATACCTGGATTTGAACCAGGGACCTCTACGATGTCAACGTAGCACTCTAACCAACTGAGCTACATGCCCAATAATCAAAAAATCCAATCATAAAAAGCTATTAAAAGTATAGCTCAAAAAATAATATTTGTTAATTGTTATTTCCTTTTTTTAATATTATCTTTAATTAAATTTAATATCTTATATTTAACTTCTTCTGGGAAACCGCTAATTTCAAAATTTAATAAATCCTCATCACCAGATATTTGTAACTTATCTTTTAATTCTTGAATTAAATCAAAAGAATTGTACTTTTCGTTAGAATGGACATAAACTTGGAGTAAATCGGATTTTTTAACTTTAAATAAAACAATAACTTCTGCTTGTGAGGCCCTAGAAATAAGCTCTTCTATTAAATCATCTACCTCTAAATCCTCTTTTTCATCGTCAAATTTTAGTGCTGACCAGGCTAACTTATTCTCTTCATCATAATTCAATTCTGCTAAAATTTGCCCCCATAATCTCAACATGGAAATTGACTTAGTTTGGTATAAATTTTTAATAACCTTTTCTCTGTCAGCCCCCAAATCTATTAATTTACTAGCTATATTTAAGGCCTTAGAAGTAACTTTTTTATTGCTAAATCCTTTTGTGGAGGAAATTAATCCTGCTAAAAGACAAGTAGCGATATTTCTAGTGATGGATAGGTTATTTCTAACGAAAAAATTAAAAATCTGTTCTGACAAAGAGCTCCCGCTTATATCTACAAAATTAATCTGACCATATCTCTCATTTTCAGCCTGATTACTGATATTGATAATTGGTGTTTCATGGAAAAAATCTGGATGATCAGAAAAAATTTCTCCTAATGATTTTAAATCTGCTCCATTAAAACTTATGATTAAATCATAAGAATTTTTATAAAATGCCCTAATCTGGTCTAAAGAAATTTCATTGGGACTAGAATTAACTAATATATTTAAACGCTTATTTGTTTTTACATAATCAATATTACTAACTTGAGTCATGCTAGTATCAACAGAAAGAACCAATCTCCGCAAATGATCAAATTTTAATTTAGCTCTTTCTAAATTAGGAAGAAAGCTATATATTTTTTTCGGCTTTTGCGGTAGAATAAAATCAATATTATCGCCCTTAGCTTGGCTTAATAAATAATTATAAAAAGCCAAAAGAGAGGCCAAACAATCTCCGTTATAGCTGACTGGGGGTAAAAGTAATATATTTTTACTATTGTTTATCAATTGATAAATTTGTTGATCTGTGCTTAATGTCATAATTTTTAGATATTATAGCAATATAGAAAATATTCTCTCTCATGTCAATAGCTATTCTACTTATCCTTGACTTATTTTACTAAAAAAAGTAGAATACTTAGTTCTAAAAAAAATAATATTATCATTTTTAGTAAAAACAGATCATATGACTTGGCCTCTTTGAATCTTTGGCCCTCTCCTTTATACTTTATACTAAATACTTTATACTAAATACTAACCTTATGAATGTTACAGAATTGGCCCGAAAATTAAAAACTCCCACAAATGAACTCTTGGAAATATTACCAGAGCTCGGTTTTGATATTGGAGCCAAAGCAATTAAGATAGATGATTCTTTAATTGATAAAATTATTGAGGCCTATCGTGCTTATAAAAAAAAGGAGAAGATAAAAGCTGAGGAAGAAGAAATACAAGAAATTAAAATTGAAGATAAGGATAAAAAAGAAATCAGTCCTGATAAAATATTAGAAATTGGCCATGAAATTATCGTCCGAGACATGGCTGAAAAAATGGAGTTCCCAATTAATAAAGTTATGGCCGAATTAATGAAAAATGGAATAATGGTCTCATTAAACTCTTCTATTGATTTTGAAACTGCTACTATCATAGCTGAAGATTTGGGATTTGAAGTTAAAAAAATATCTTCCGAAAAAAAAGAAAAAGAAATTGAGGAAGAAAAGATGGAAAAATTAAAAAACCTTCTATCTCAAAATAAAAATTTAAAAACCAAACCGCCAGTAGTAGTTGTTATGGGTCATGTTGATCATGGCAAAACCAAATTATTAGATACTATTAGAAAAACAAATGTTATTGATACTGAAGCCGGCAATATAACTCAGCATATTGGGGCCTATCAAGTTGAATATAATAATAAAACTATTACTTTTTTAGATACTCCCGGACACGAGGCCTTTAAAGCTATGCGCTCCAGAGGAGCAAAAATTGCTGATGTGGGTATAATAGTTGTAGCTGCTGATGAAGGATTAAAACCGCAAACCATTGAATCAATTGAATTGCTTCAAAAAGAAAAACTTCCTTTTTTAATTGCTATCAATAAGATAGATAAAGACGAAGCTGATATAGAAAAAATTAAAAAAGAGTTATCAGAATTAAATTTAACTCCCGAAGATTGGGGTGGAAAAACAATTTGTGTAGAAATATCTGCTAAACAAAATACTAACATAGATGGATTGCTGGAAATGGTTAATTTAGTAGCTGATATGGAAAATTTGCAGGCCGATGCAGACCGCCAAGCCATTGGAACTATAATTGAATCTCATGTTGATAAAAATCAAGGGCCAGTAGCCTCGGTTCTAATTCAAACCGGTACTTTAAAATTGCAGGATAAATTTAGTGCCGGACGCACTTTTGGAAAAGTAAGGGCTATGCTAGATTATGCTGGGCAAAATATTAAAGAAGCCCCACCGTCTACCCCAGTTAGAATCCTTGGTTTTAAAAATGCTCCTGAGGTAGGAGATATATTTAGTGCGGAAATTTCTGCTAAAGAGTTAAAGGCAATCAAAAAAAATAAATCTAAAAAACCAATCAGTAAACAACAAAAAATTAGTTCAAAAAAATCTGATGAAGAAGAAAAAATTAAATCTCTAAATATTATTCTTAAAACAGATGTGATTGGATCTCAAGGAGCCATAGAGGAGTCCTTAGCAAAAATGGAAAGGGAAGATTTAAAAATAAAAATAATTAAAAAAGGATTAGGGAATATAAATGATAAGGATGTTTTAGATGCTGGGGCCACCAAGGCTATGCTGATTGGATTTCATGTCCAAATAGATTCTAATGCCGAAATGTTGAGTAAAGAAAAAAATATTGAGATTAAAAATTATCAAATAATTTATAAACTTTTAGAAGATATAGAGAAAAAAATAAATGAAATATCTTCTAAAAAAATTATTCATGTAGAAATAGGAGAATTGAAAATCTTGGCAATTTTTAAAACCCTTAAGAACAAATCTGTGTTGGGTGGAAAAGTAATCAAAGGCCAAGTAGAAAAAGGAAATATTGCCAAAATAATTAGAGCCAAAGAATGTATTGCCCGGGGGAAGATAACTAATCTCCAAAGCGGAAAAGAAAATGTTCAAGAAGTTGCCATGGGCCAAGAATGCGGAATAGAATTTGAGGGAGAAACTATTATAGAACCCGGCGACATTTTAGAGGCCTATAAAGAAATTAAAAAATAACTCTCAATGCCAATATACGAATGGTACTAATGATACGAATACAATAACTCCTTAAAATTAGTATAATTAGTAAAATTAGTATATTAGCATCGCTTATTAGTATGAGTAAAAGAACAGAACAAGTAGCCGGTGAGATAACCCACCAATTATCAGAAATAATAAGCAGAGGTATAGAAACACCAAAAGACTGCCTGGTTACCATTATTAAAACTGAAGTGAGTCCTGATTTGAAAATAGCTAAAATATTTATATCTGTTTTGCCAGAAAGCAAAAATGGAACTGCCTTAGTGTATTTTAAAAAAATTTCGAACTTTATTCAAAAAAAATTAGGAGAAAAAATAAAATTCTATACTACCCCCCATCTTAGATTCTTTATTGATGAGGGAGAAATAAAAAGAAGAAAAATAAATAGGGTCTTAGAAAAAATTAAAAAAAATGCTAAATGAAGAAATAAAAAAATTATTAGATTGTATTAAAAAATCTAATCACATATTTTTAGTAACCCATAGAACCCCTGATGGCGATGCTATTGGTTCTCTTTTAGCCATGCAAAAGGTTTTATCGTCTTTAAATAAAAAGACTACTTGCTTTTGTGTAAATCAACCTGCAGAAAATTTTAATTATCTTGAAGGTATTAACAAAATAGAAAACCAACCTGAAAATTTAAAAAACAATTATGATTTAGGCATATTATTGGATTGCGCTGATTTAAAAATAACGAAAATCGAAGAGCAAATTCGAAACATTAATTTTAAATTCGGTTTAGCTAATGTTGACCATCATTACACCAACCCTCAATATGGAAATATAAACATCGTAATTCCTCAGGCATCATCAACCGCAGAAATTATTTATCAAATAATGAAAATAGCCCATATTAAAATAGAGGCGTCTGTAGCCACGGCACTCTTAACGGGCATAATCACTGATACTGGAAATTTTGCTTACCGCTCAACAACCAGACAGGCCATAGATATAGCTTCTAAATTATTAAGCATTGGTGCTGATTTTTCTGATATTGCTAAGGCAAATATCTATAATAAAACCATAAAAATTTTAAAACTCTGGGGGATGGTTTTAAAAAAAATATCTTTCAACAAAGAATTGTCCATGGTAACAACTGGTATTTTTAAAGAGGACTTGAATAATTTGGGATTAAATGAAGAAGCAAGCGAAGGAATCTCTAATTATTTAAACAATCTTTCCTCTAAAATTAAATTTAGCGTCTTGTTAAAACAATATGAAGCTGATAAAGTAAAAGGTAGTTTAAGGACTACTCACGATGATGTTGATGTAGCCAAAATTGCCCAGACCTTTGGTGGCGGGGGCCATAGAAAAGCAGCCGGATTTGAAATAAACGGCCAACTTACCTTTACTAACGGACAATGGCAAATCATTAAAAGTCAATAGTCATTAGACAATAGTCAAGAGCTTAATTACTAAACGCCTATTGCCTATCGCCTAATAACTAACAACTAACACTATGCTTTTAATCCCAACTGTAATTGAAAAATCCAGCAAAGGCGAAAGGGCCTATGATATATATTCTAGATTATTAAAAGAAAGAATAATCTTCTTGGGCTCGCCTATTAGTGAGGCCGTGGCCAATACTATAATTGCCCAGCTTTTATTTTTAGAATCCGAAAATAACAAAAAAGATATTAAGCTTTATATTAACTGTCCTGGGGGAAGCGTTACTGATGGCTTAGCAATTTATGACACCATGCAATACATTAAATGTGATGTTTCTACTATTGCCGTAGGCATGGCCGCCTCCATGGCTGCCGTTCTTTTGTCGGCCGGAGCAAAAGGAAAAAGATTGGTTTTACCAAGCTCTGAAATTCTTTTACATCAAATAATGGGCGGTGCCGAAGGCCAAGCTGCGGATATTAAAATTAAGGCCGAGCAAATTTTAAAAATAAAAGATAAATTAAATAAAATTTTAGCCAAGCACACGGGACAGGACATTAAAAAAATAGAGAAAGATTCTGATAGAGATTATTATTTAACTGCTTCTGATGCTGTAAAATATGGATTAGTAGATAAAATGATTAAATAATTGGACTTGAAAAAAAAATCTTAATATGTTAATATCTTTAACATAAGAATTAATAAATAATTTTGCTAGAGAATTATGATTTAGTGAAAAACTGCCGTTAATTACAAAATTCAGATTTTTACCATAAATATGCTTAAAATCTTTAAATTACCTAACTTAGATAATAAAAAATTAGAAACCAAAAAAAAATTTTCATTAAAATTTTCCTCTTTGGTTATCTAAAAACTGACTTCTTTTGGGAAGTTTAGTTTTTTCTAAATTCTCTACAAAAACATATAGAAAGTAAAAAAAATGCCAGAATCAGTAACATATTTTATATCACTGATTGTTTTAGGTCTTGGCTTTTTCTTGGGCTATGCCTTTAGAAAAAGAGTAGGAATTAACTCTGCTAACAGCGCCGAAAAAAAAGCTGAGGAAATTATAGAAAAAGCCAAAGAAAAACAACAAGATATATTATTAAAAAGTAAAGAAAAGGCGGTTCATATAATTGATGAGGCTAAAAAAGAAGAACAAGAGCGTCGTCAAGAACTTAGCCATAAACAAAAACGAATTGAAGAAAGAGAATCATTGTTTGATAAAAAACTTCTTAATCTGGAAAACAGGCAACAGGACTTATTAGAAAAGACGGAAAAGATAGAAAAATTAAAAGAAGAAATCAAAAAAATTCAAAAAATGCAGATGGAACGGCTAGAAAAAATAGCTAAAATGTCCACAGAAGAAGCAAAAGATATTCTTTTAGAAAAAACCGAAAATATGATTAAAGATGAATTAGTGGCGCGAATTAAAAAATTAGAACAAGAATCAAACGAAGAATTAGAAAAAAGAGCTCGCGATCTTCTGTCTCTAGTTATTCAAAGATGCGCTATTTCCCATGCTGCTGAAAACACTACCACTACAGTCCAAATACCCTCTGATGAAATGAAAGGAAGAATAATCGGAAGAGAAGGAAGAAATATCAGAGCTATAGAAAAATTAACTGGAGTAGAAATAATCATTGATGATACTCCAGATATTATCGTTATTTCTGGATTTAATCCCATTCGCAGGCATTTAGCCAAAAGAACCTTAGATAAATTGATTTTAGATGGTCGTATTCATCCTGGAAGAATTGAAGAAACAGTAGAAGAGTCCAAAAAGGAATTAGCTCTTGATATTAAAAAGGCCGGTGAAGAAGCAGTCTATGATGTAGGAATTCCAGCCGTTGATCCTAAACTAACTCAACTATTGGGCCGTTTAAAATACCGAACTTCCTATGGTCAAAATCAATTAAAGCATTCTCTAGAGGTAGCCCATTTATCTGGTTTACTGGCTGAAGAATTGGGAGCAGATGTTGCCATTGCTAAAAAAGGCGGATTATTTCATGACATTGGTAAAGCCTTGGACCATGAAATTAAGGGAACCCATCCAGAAATTGGTTATGATATTTTAAAAAAATTCAACATGAGTGAAGAAATAGCTCTTTGTGCTAAAACTCATCACGATGATAAACCACCTACCTTAGAAGCTGTAATCGTTAAAGTGGCTGATGCCATATCTGGAGCTAGACCCGGAGCTAGAAAAGATACTTATGAAAATTTTTTACAAAGATTAGGTGAATTAGAAAAAATTACTAACTCTTTTGATGGAGTAGAGAAATCTTATGCTATTCAAGCTGGCAGAGAAGTTCGTATTTTTGTAAAACCAGAAGAAATTGATGACTTAGAATCTATAAAATTAGCCAAAAAAATAGCTGATAAAATAGAGGAAGAATTAAAATATCCCGGAGAAATAAAAGTCAATGTTATCCGCGAAACTAGAATCACTGAATATGCTAGATAAACAGTAATGGAGGCCCAAATTAAAAGCTAATAACTAAAAGCCAAAAGCCAATCATATGAAAATTTTATTCTTTGGTGATGTAATGGGTAGTATCGGCCGCAAAGCCATTATTAAAACTTTGCCTGCTCTAAAAAAAGAATATAAACCTGATTTAACTGTTATTAATGCCGAGAATCTCGCTCACGGAAAAGGTATAACTGAAAAAACCCTAAAACAGATGCAAGAAGCTGGAGTTGATTTTTTTAGTTCTGGAAATCATGTTTATTCTAAAAACAACGCCAATGAAATATTCCAATCTCATAAATTTGATATTATAGCTCCAGCCAATGATCCCAGAACTTTAAAGAATTATGGTTATAAAGTGCTTAAAATTGGTAAAAAAACCCTAATCATGCTAAACTTATTGGGTAAAACTTTTATAGATGAAAAAAATATCAAATGTCCTTTTAAAACTTTTGATAAGCTATATAAAGAATTTCAAAAATATCATCCTGACTATATAATTTTAGATTTTCATGCTGAAGCAACTAGTGAAAAAGTTGCCTTAGGTCATTATGTAGATGGAAAAATAAATGCCTTATTGGGCACCCATACCCATATTCAAACTAATGATTCTCAAATCCTACCCAAGGGCACGGCCTATATAACAGACATTGGTATGGTTGGTGCTAAAGAATCTGTAATTGGTGTTAAAAAAGATATCATCATAGATAAATTTCTTAATGATTCTAAAATTATTTTTGATATTCCTAAAACTGGAAAAGTAACAATTAGTGGCGTTTTACTTGAAATTAATAAAAAAAGTAGTAAAATAAAGGTAATACAAAAAGAAACTATAATAAATTAAAATAAATAAATTTTCGGGCCTTCGAGCTCAGCTCGATTCATGCTCGAAAGAAAGGATCAAAATTATGAACAAAATGGAACTCATTGATGCTATTGCTGCTAAAGGCGACCTAACCAAGAAAGATGCTGAAAATGCAGTTAATGCATTAGAGGCCGTTATCATCAGCACTTTGCAATCAAGTGAAAAGGTTACTTTAACTGGTTTTGGAACATTTGAAGCCAGAAATATGAAAGCCAGGGCCGGTGTCAATCCACAGACCGGTGCTAAAATCCAAATTGCTGCAACTACAGTACCTAAATTTAAAGCTGGTAAATCTTTTAAAGACGCCATTAAGGGCAAGAGATAATTATCTTAAGATGGTATAAAAAAACAGGTCTTTTATGAGACCTGTTTTTTGTTATTTAAAAATATATATTATTTTAATATAATCCCAACTTTTTCATTTTGATTAGTGTTTTTTAAATTATAATCCCAGTCAGCAACAGCGTTCCATAAAATGTCTGGCTGATAAACATAATCTTTACCCTTTCTTGTTCCTGGATCATTGGTAATTATTAAACCATCCTTAGTAAAACCTTTGACAATTAACATGTGGTATAAAGGACCGGGTTGTTTAAAATTAGGATTTTTTAATTCTCTACCAGCACATGGTAAAATTAATGGATAACCAGTCCTAATGATATCCTTAATTTGTTCAATTGAACTAAGCTCGATAATCTCTATATCTAAATTATAAAACTCCTTTGCCATTTCCGCGGTAGTTGTGGCCGATAAATCAAAATGGCCATTCCAATTTTCTATCTGCCAATAAATCATCTCACCAATATCTTTCAAAGCAGAATCCATACTAATGTTCTGATTATTTAAAAAAGAATAAACCATTAAAACACAGGCCTCTTCACAGCCCTCTTTATAAAGTTCGTCCCATTTCTGATCTGGGGATTGAATGGTAAATGGTACAGCTAAATTTATTTCTTGAACGCGAGGGTTTGGCAATGATTCTAATAAACCATCGTTAATATTTTCATCATTTTGTAGAGACGGAAAATTTTCCGCCTCTACGGATTTAATATCATCATTATTTTCTTCTACACCCAAATCCTCGCGTTCAATCTCTACAAATTTAATCTCTTCTGGCAATTTTATATTTTCTTGTTTTGTAAAATATTCTTTAATAATGACACGATTATTATAAAAAACAAATCCTAAAATTATTAGAATTAATAAAAACAAATAAATTTTAAAATCTTTAAACATTTAATTCATTATTTAAATATCTTTGGCAAAACTCAACTACACTTGGTTGTAAAGAATAATTTTTATAATCTTTAATCGGCAACCAAATGATCTTACTATATTCTGATTCATTGGCTTTAGGTTCTCCGCTTATTATGTCCGCTAAAAAAATATGAGCAATGAAATTTCGGTCGTCTTTTTCAAATTTTATATCAGTTAAATATTTTATCAACTCTACTTCACAAGCAATTTCTTCTTGAGCTTCTCTGATAGCGGTTTCTTCTAAACTTTCTCCTTTTCCAACTTTACCTCCTGGAAATTCATAATGCTGATCTTTAATTTTATAAAGCAATAATAATTTTTCGTCTTTTATGATTGCTGGACCAGATAATTTTATTCTCTTTTTAGAAACCAAACTTCCAATAATTAACCCAATTATAGTAAATAATATTCCTAACGCAACAATAGTTGGTTGAATTCCATCCCTTAGAAAAAAATAATAAATCAAAAGACATATTATTGAAATAATGCCAATTATAAAACCATAAATTAAAGTTAAGGGTTTTATTTTTTTCTTAATCCAAGTAAACATAATTATTACCGCTAAAACAATCATAAAGGAAACAAATATATAAGTACTTAAGACCAAATCTCGTATAAAAATAGTGGTCAGGGTTGTTAATATTCCTAAAGCAATAATTACTTTCCTTAAATTTTTTATTGTCCTTTGTTTATTCCAATTAAAAAAATCTTGGACTATTATAGATGAACCTGTAAAAATATCTGTATCAATTGTGCTCATTATGGCTGCAAATAATAATACTACTGACAAACCCAATAAGCCTCGCGGAAGGAGATGATTAAATCCATAAATTAAAGCCAAATCTGGATCAATTTCTGGAAACCTTGCTTTAATAGTTAGAGCTACCAAACCTAATAAAAATGCAAATCCAGCATAAACCAAAGCTGCTAATATAATTCCCTTTTTTAATGTTTTTTTATTTTTAGAAGCATAAACTCTTTGCCATAAATCTGCTGTTGCAAACGGATATAAAATTCCTATTACAAAAAATCCTATTATTAACGAAATATCCATCTTAAAAAAATTCCATTCTGAAACTGGGATTAAAGAACCATTAAATAAAATAAAAGTTAGTAAGATTAAAAGAAAAATTATAATAATATACTGTATAATATCTGTTCTAACCACCGCCTTAAATCCTCCCATTAAAACATAAATTAAAACAATAAAAATCATAATACAAGAACACAACCCAAATGGCCAGTCAGTAAAAAATACAAATATCTTGGTCCCGGCAATTAAATTCATAACCAAAAAACCAAAAGTGATAAAAATAGTCATTAAAGAGGCTAAGAGCGCCACCTTTTTTCCATAATTATATTTAAAATAATCTGCTAATGTATAAAATCTTTGTTTGGAATTTTCTTTTAACTTTAAAGCAAAAGGAATAAAAACCAACATACCAACAACTGTTCCTATAAAATACCAAATAGCTGCAAAACCCCAAACATAAACTAAAGCCACGAAGATCATTAAAATTGATCCAGTTTTACTAGCGTTGATAGTCGCCATTGTACTTATAGCACTAAGTTTTCTTTCAGCAATTAAAAAATCCTCTTCATTTTGCTTTCGAGAGGATAAATAACCTATTAAAATGAGTATTATAAAATAAACAATTATCAAAATAAAATCCAGGCTTGTTAAATTCATAAAGTTATTCTAATTCTTTCAACAATTCCCTAACAACCCTTCTTTCGTCCCAAGCAATTTTTTGACCATTAGCCACACAAATATATTGTTCTGCTCCTTTACCTGTTAATAGGATTAAATCATCAACCTGGGCCAATTTTAAAGCTTTTTTAATGGCTTCTCGCCTATTCTCTACTTTAAATAAATTTTTATTTAAAATTTTTCCTTTTTCTAATACGCCTTGTGCCACTCTATTAATAATCTCCATTGGGTCATCGTCATAGGGATCTTCATTGGTTACAATAACAATATCGGCTTTTTGTCCTGCCATGTTTCCTAAAATTGGCTGACGTGATTTATCTCTTCCGCCACCGCAAGAACCAAGCACATGAATTAACCTATTATAATAAAATAAATTTAAAGTTTTATAAAGTTGTTTTAAACTTTCAATTTCTGGAGCATAATCTATTAAAATTCTAATTCTTTTTTTATTTTTAATAAATTCCATTCTGCCCGGAGTACCTTTAAAATATCTTAAATACTCGCTCATTTTATCCAATTTTAATCCCTGAGAATAACAAACAACAATAGCTGTCAAAATATTATAAACATTAAACTCTCCTAATATACTTATTGTAAAATCAATATCATGAACTTTAAACTTAGTATTAAAATCCTCAACTTTAATTTCTCGGACCTGAAAATCGCTATCATTGTTTATTGAAAAACTAAATTTTTGGTCTGCTTTATTGTTAAAAAATTCTGTAAAGTATTTATCATCTTTATTGGCAATGATAATTTTTTCTACTCCCAATTTTTTCTTAGATCGGGATAAATTTTTAAATAATTCTAATTTAGCCCTTTTATAATTTTCAAATCCGCCATGAGATTCCAAATGTTCCGGGGTTAGATTTGTAAAAACAACTATATCATAATTTATTCCCAAATGCCTAAATTGTTTAATGCCCTCTGAAGAAGTTTCAATCACAGCATAATCACATTTATTTCTAACCATTTTTGCCAACATTTTTTGCAAAGCAAAACGACCCAACATAGTCATTTTCTGATTATTCAGCCATTCTTGCTCGCCTATTTTAAAACCAACCGTTGAAGTATAGCCAATTTTATAGCCCTCTTTTTCTAATAAAAAAGAAATTAGATTTACTACTGTTGATTTGCCATTAGTACCAGTCACCCCAATCACTTTTAATTTTTGCGATGGATAGCCATACAAAAAAGCACCTAATAAAGATAAGCTTTGGTGATAAAAATTCAAAATAAAAATAGGAATAATTTTTTTAAGTATTTTTTTTAACATAAACTTAGGCACTGGGCATTAGGCAATGGGCACTAATAATCAACCCAATGACTAACGACTTCTTTATTAAAATGTAATTAACTACCTACTTAAACAAACTTTTTAAAAAAATTATAAACCCTGTAAATCTTCTGATTATAAACCAAATCAAAAGTACCCGGCAATCGTTTTTCTTGTCCGCCAAAGCCCTTTTTAAATCTTGTGAAGCCAAGCCATTTGTCATTTTGGCTATCCTCTTTAGCAATTCCCCAAAAATCATATATTTTAAAACCTCTTTCTTTGGCCCACTTAATTTGCTCCCATTGCAATAAATGTGGAGCCATTACATTCCTGTCTTTGTTAGATGATGCGCCATGTAAATAAGTTATTGTATCGCCAAAATTAACTACAATATTAGCAACTAGAATATTATTTTGATATTCGGCGGTCCAAAGATTAAAATTCTCTAATTCTAACATTTGAGCATAATACTTTTTAGAATGCGGGGTAAAGCCGTCTCTTTGGGAAGTCTTTTCTATTAATTTCCAAAAAACGTCAATAGCCTTTTTATTATTATTTATCTTTTTTACAATAACTCCTTTTTTTTCTGCTAATCTGATATTATATCTGGTTTTTTGGTGCATGTCTGCTAATAATTCATCTTCGCTTTTTTCTAAATCTAATAATAAAGTTCGGCTGGGCTGAAAATCTTTAACACCGGAAATGTTTTCTAAATTAAAATTAAAAATTGGTTCAAATCTAAAAAACACTTCACCTGTTTTTTTGGTTTGAATACTTAAATCTCTAAGGACTTTTAAAATTAATTTTAAATATTTATTTTTATCCTGAGTTTTGTCAATAATAATAGGTCCGCGGGCAATATATAAACAACTATAATTCAAAAATATTTTCTTTTGTATAATAGAAGCCGCGGCCAAAATTTCGTCCTTTTCTATATAGCCGATTTGCCAAACCTTATTGCCCATACTTTCCTGAAATTTATTCCAAACCGAACTTTGTAAAAATTGGGCATATTTTTGCCCACTTACAAAATTATCTAATTCTTGATTTGTTAATTCTTTGATCATATACAAATATTAAAATACTAATATGCTAATCTGATACCAACCTGCCTTCGCCGAAGCGACTACGCGCAGGCAGGTAATACAAATACCATGCTAATAATTAAGACTATATAAATTAACTAAAATATTTATTTGTATTGTATTGGTCTTATTGGTATACCATTTGTAAATTGGCATTATTGTCATCAATACTACTTATCTCCTTAATAACTTAAGTGCCGCTTTAATTTTTTCAGATGTAGTTTTTGAATCTTTAGGAATTTTATTATAAACATTTCTAATCTCATCATCTGAAAAACCCAAAGCGCTTAAAGCTCCAAATATCTCATCTAATTGACTGCCCTGTCCCGCTTCTTCCTGATTGCTTAAAGCCCCAAACTTGCTTTTCAACTCTACAATAATTCTTTCTGCAGTTTTTTTACCAATTCCGGAAACTTTTCTAAACATTTCTGCATTACCGCTAATAATTGCTTCTTTTAAATCCTTAACTTCAGCAATAGACATCACATTTAAAGCTGATTTAGGGCCCACCCCGGAAACCGAAATTAATAATTTAAAAAATTCCCGGCCCGCTAAATCCGAAAAGCCATATAATTCCTGGGCGTCTTCTTTTTGTTGATGATAAATATAAAAAGACCTTTCTTCTTCAGATTTAATTTTAAATAAAAGCTTTTCTGGTAAAAAAACCTCATAGCCAATATTTTCAACTTCCAAAATAATTGACTTTTCAGTTTTATTAATGACTTTTCCTTTTAAATAGGCAATCATGGGATTAGTTTAAAGTTAAAAGTTAAAAGTTGCAAGTTTTTACAACTATTCTTATATTATCTTAAGTTTGAATAAGAAGCAATTGACAATTTTATTGAGATAAGGTAATCTAAAATATTAATAAAAAATAAAATCTTCGGAGGATATCGTGAAAATTAATGAAATAATAAAAAACATTAATGAAATAATAGAAGAAGCCGTAAAAGATAAAATTTTCTTAGTTTATCTTATAATCACCCTGACAGTTGTTTTTTTAGGTTTAGTGCTTAACCTGGGTAAATTGGAATTTATGGTTCTCATTTTGGTAATTAACATTTCCTTAGTAAGTTATGTTGTCTTTTCTTTGTTAGAAGACGAAAAAAGGAAATTAAAAATGGGTGCCATTCTAATTCTTAATTTCTTTTTATCCATGATAATTGGCTATTTGCTTTTCTGTACTAAACCTAAATTTTCTTTGCCTCTTTTATGGCAAAGGATTGGTGATTCTCAATCTCATATCTACCTCTTTTGTTTACTTTTAATTCCTATTTTAGTCGTCCTTTTAAAAATCTTATTTAAAAAAGGAAGGGCGTTAACTGGTGGAATTGCTTCTGGACATGTTGCTTACTCTGTTAGTGTGCTAATTTTGACAATGAATGCTTTTCAAGGAAAAGGATATCTCTATTTCTTACTCCTATTTACTGTGGGTATTGTAGCTTACTCTCGGGTAAAATCCTTATCTACGTGGAGTTTGGGAGCTAAAATTACTCTTGGGTCTTTGGTTGTTTCAGCTTCTTTATTGGTTGTGCTTCGATCTATTAACATGCAAATTCCCATTGTACTTATTATTGCTCAGATTGTTCTTGTTCTGCTTACTATAAAGGGCCTTAACTCCAAAAAGACTCATTGTATCCCTGAAATATTTTGGGGCAGCTTAATTGGAGCGTTAACCTTTTTCATTTTAATGCTTTTTTAAAAAACAAAACCCTCAATTTTATTTTGAGGGTTTTTCTTTTTTTAAAAAATCTACACATGAAAACCGTGGGCGTGGTCGCCAAACTTAGTTCCTAAAAAACCTGCCCAAATATCAAGATCAATCCATTGCTCTTAAATTTTAACTTTAACATATTGATGCGGATAAATATACCAAGTTTGCGTCCATTTTAACTCTATTTCTTCAGCTTTAAATCCACTATTTATTAAAATTATTTTTAAAAGATAATTTATTGCTGTGCAATGGATAAAATCTTGAGCATACCAAAGTTCTTCTAAATTAAAATTAAATATCTCAAAAAACTTAGTAATAGTTTTTGCTCTATTGCCTTGATATTTTTCCTTAAGCAATAAATAAACTTTTTTTATAATTTCTCCTTTTTCTAAAACCCGTAAATCATCAATTGAATTTTTTAAATCTAAAGGCAGGTCCTTAGAAATTTGTTTTTGCTTAAAATTTACATACTGAATAATCAAAAACTCTAAAAATAAAATAATTAAAATTGCTAAAATCAAATAAAACATAAAATTAAATTTAATTAACAAAAACCAATCTATCTGCTAATCTAAACCTATGAATAAAAAATATCAACAAGCAGTAATTTTCGGCACTTTTGATATTCTTCATCCTGGACATATCTCTATTTTTAATTATACAAAAAAATTAGCCAAACGGCTATTTATTATTCTTGCTCGCGATAAAAATATTGATAAACAAACTCTTTTTACCGAAGACCAACGTTTGCAAAATTTGCAAAAATTAAACCTGGCCGAAAAAATATATTTGGGAAGTTTAAATAATCCTTTGGAATTTTATTCTAAAATCAAACCAGACTTAGCCGTTCTGGGCTATGACCAAATTAAATATGTTGATTTATTAAAACGGCTAAGTATTAAGATTAAAAGAGCCCCAGCTTTTCATGCAGAACTTTTTAAAACCCAAAAGATTAAAAAAATACTAAGCGATTCTCGGGCTGGTTTTTATTTAATAAATAAAAAATCCGGTCCACCTTCTTTTAAAATAGTTAGTCTTCTGCGAAAAACTTTAAATCTTAAAAAAATCGGCTTTGCTGGCACCTTAGACCCTCTGGCTTCAGGGTTGATGATTTTGGCCTCAGGAAAGGCAACTAAATTTTTAGATGCTTTTCATTTATTAGACAAGGTTTATGAAGCTCAAATTGAATTAGGAAAAATTTCTGACACTTTTGATGCGCAGGGTGACATAAGGACCAAAGAACATAAGAACCAAAGAACCAGAAAACAAATTGAAGAAATTTTAAAAGAAAAATTTACTGGAAAAATCTGGCAAACTCCGCCAATTTTTAGTGCTAAAAAAATCAATGGCCAAAAAGCTTATGACTTAGCTCGTCAAGGTCAAATTCCTAAATTAAAATCTGTTCAAATTAATATTAATGAAATTAAAATCCTAAAATATAAATATCCTTATTTAGATTTAAAAATAACTTGTTCTAAGGGTACTTATATCCGTTCCATTGCCCATGATTTAGGAAAAAAATTAAAAACTGGCGGAATGCTCGTAAAATTAAAAAGAACAAACATTGGTCCTTTTGATCTTAAAAATGTTTTAGCCCAAGAAAATATAAGTTTAGTTAATTTAAAACAAAAACAAATAGATTTATTAAATACTCTAGATAAAATCAACCAATACTTTCTAAAATAAAAAACCAGCCATTATTCATGACTGGAATGGGAACTTCATTATAAAAATTTAATTTTATATTTTTTGATCATATCTTGGTCAAAAACCTTTTTAAACATTCTGGGGTTTTTTTCCAAATATTGCCTTACAAAATCTCGACAACGATTCTTACACGTCTTATAGCCAGATTTAATTTTCCAGAGACGCTTTAGAATTTCAACTACATAATGAGATTCGTCTACTTTTGAAAAAGTCGCTAAAACTTTTTCTAAAAACGGCAAGGTTTCCAAGGGAATCATTATATCAGAATCAAATAGCATAAGAACACCAGCATTCTTATAGTCATCTTCATCTATGGAAGCCTTCCAGAAATATTTCCAAATTTTTAATTTATTCTCCTTCTTTAATTTAGTATTGATAAAATACGCCATGAAAAAATGGTTAGTGCGTGCATAAACACTATCTATAATATCTAGAATAATATCCCCCTCTCCTATTTTTTGAAGAAAAATTATAGCTTTTTCTAGTAATTCTTCTTGGTCGTCCTCTAAAATTTCTTTACTGTCCTTCAAAATCTTTTTCATCACTAAATCAACATTATTCCTATTAGCTACAAAACTCAGAATTATACTGACTAAATCTTTGTCCCATTCTTTAGAAAACTTCATGGGTCCACTAAAGGATATTAAATCTTCACCTGAAGTTAAGTCTGGTATAATACCAGCATTGTCTTTTTTATCAGCCATATATTCCTCCTGGAATTTTTTATTTTATTTTTTGATCTATTTAAGATATTATCGTATCTTAAACACTTTCTCTAAAAAAAGCAAGCGAATGTCTTGAAATAATCCTATTACTATGTTATATTATCCTCACGTTTACCAAGAATAAAATCATTGCTCTAAATATATAACTTTAAACTTGTAACTTTTAAACTTTAAACTAATTACTATGCCTATTAAAAAATCCGCAATGAAAGAATTGCGAAAAACAGAGAAAAGAACTGCACGAAATAATTTAGTAAAAAGAAGATTAAAAAATCTAATTAAAAAATTAGATAAAATTTTGAATTCTGAAGACAAAACAGAAGCTAAAAAAATATATGATAGAATTCAAAAAATCGTTGATAAGGCCTCAAAAAACCGACCTTTTAAAAAAGGAAAAGCCGATAGAATTAAATCTAGAATGGCCCGCAAAATAAACCGATTCTAATATACAAATGAATACTAATTATACCAATAGATAGTATCACTCTAAAAAATTAAAAGAAAAGCGTATGAAAAATGATAAATTATTTTATCCCAAATTATCCTATTTGATTACTGGGATTTGTTTTGATGTCCACAATAAACTTGGACGATATGCTAAAGAAAAGCAATACGGAAACTTATTAGAAAACGAATTTAAAAAAAATAATTTAACTTATAAAAGAGAATACAAAACCGAAATCACTAACAACATTAATATAATAGATTTTCTCATTAATAATAAAATTATAATAGAAATAAAAGCCAAAAAAGTGATAGTCAGAGATGACTATTATCAACTTCAAAGATATTTACAAGCATCAAAAATAAAACTAGGTTTATTAATAAATTTTAGAGATAGATATTTAAAACCAATTCGAGTGATTAGAATTGATACCGATGTAAGAAAAAAATTTATTTAATATTAGTATAATTAGTACAATTAGTATATTAGCATCATGCTTAAAAACTAAGAATAAATAAATCTATTAAGGTCTTGGATTTTAATTTAGAAGATTTGATTTTCTGGTCTAATCCTAAAAGTTTGTGATATATTTCCTTTAAATTATCTAAAGAGTATAGCTTAACTGCGGTCATGCTCTTTTTGATTACAAAAGGATGTAAAGATAAATAGCTAGATAATTTATTTTCTACTATGCCCTCCTTTAAGGCCGCTTTTATTTTCAAAAGAATTCTAAATTGTCTAATAATCATAGTTAAAAGATATATAGAATTAACGCCTGAGTTAATCTGATCATCTAAAAGCATCAGAGCCATTTTTTTATTATTTTGAGCTAAATAATCTGAAAAAAGGAAAATGTCATCATTTAAAATTGTGCTGATTAAACCTTTAAAATCTTGCTCTTTAATCTCTTTAGTTTTTGTATAATTAGAAACTTTATCTATTTCATTTTTTAAAATCCACAAATTATTTCCAGCTATAGATAAAATTAAATCTGCAGATTTTTTATCTATAACTTTTCCATTCTTTTTGAACTCTTCTTGAATCCATTGAATGGTTTTGTAATTATCTAATTTTTTAAACTCTTGGCTATATTCAGAATTATTCAATTTCTTAAAAATTTTTAATCTGACGCCGGACAAGGGCTCTTTTCTAGAATGAGGAAGCCCAGATTCATAAAAAACTATAATATTATCGTCTTGATTATTTTTTAATTTATCCAAATAATTTAAAACAATATCCCCTAAATTTTTAGTAATGTCTTGTTTTAATAAATTTTTAATAATAATTAATTTTTTCCGGGCCAAAAAACCGGTCTGAAAAAATTCTTTAGAAAATTTTTCTACTGTGATATTTTCATCTAATAAGACAATATTATAACCTGACTCATCAACATCTTTAATGAATTTATTTTTGATTTCTTTTAATTTTTCTCGAGAACGATAATCATCCTCACCATATAAGAAAAAAAGCATAAATTTAGTTTAGGGTTGCAGGCTACAAGCACTTTTAACTTGAAACTTGAAACTTTCTAACTTATTTACATTGTCCCCAATTTTTTCCAACATGAATATCAACTATGATGGGAACTTTTAACTTATAAATATTTTCCATTATATCTTTAACTTTTTTACTGACCTTGTCAATATCCTTATTAGGAACCTCGAAAACAACCTCATCGTGAACTTGTAATAACATTTTGGTCTGAAGAGATATTTTTGGTATTTCGCGATCTAGTCTAACCATAGCCATCTTCATCAAATCTGCAGCAGTGCCTTGAATAGGCATATTAATAGCCATTCTTTCCGCGGCCGCTCTAATCATTGGCAAGCCAGAATCTATTTCTGGAATATATCTTTTTCGACCAAATAATGTTTGTACAAATTTATTTTGATGAGCCCGCTCTTTAGTTAAATCTAAAAAACTCTTTATTTTAGCATAAAGCAAAAAATACCTATCAATAAAATCCCGGGCCTCCTGAAAATCTAAATCTGTTCTTTGAGCCAAGCCCCTAGCTCCCAAGCCATATATTACTCCAAAATTAATTTCCTTAGCCTCTCTTCTTTCTGAATAGCTAATCTCTGTAATAGTTTTTCCCTTAATTTCTGCCGCTGTGCGAGCATGGATATCTTCATTATTTTGAAAAGCCTTTATCATTTTTTCATCATTGGCTAAACTAGCGACCACCCTTAATTCAATTTGGGAATAGTCTGCCCCTAATAAAACATATCCTTTCCGAGGAATAAATGCCTTTCTAATTTCCCGTCCAATTTCAGTTCTAATAGGAATATTCTGTAAATTGGGATTAGAAGATGATAGTCGGCCAGTCGCTGTTACGGTTTGATTGAAGCTGGTATGTATTCTGCCTTTCTCGTCTGCTTCTTCTAAAAGAGAATTTACATATGTACTCATTAATTTTGATAGTTCTCGATATTCAAATAATAATTTTATAATTGGATGTCTGTCTTTCATTTTTTCTAATTCTGAAGCAGCTGTTGAAAAACCCGTTTTAATTTTCTTTATGCCCTTGGTGGAAATTTTTAATTTCTCAAAAAGTATTTTTTTTAATTGCACTGTGGAATTTATATTAAATTCTTCACCGGCTAAATCGTGAATTTTTTTAATAAGCTCATTTATTCTCTTTTGAAATTTCTTTCCTAATTTTTTCAAAAACTCTCCATCAATTTTAATACCTTCAATTTCCATTTCAGATAAAATCTTAATTAAGGGCATCTCTACTTTTTGGAACAAATTATAAAATTTTGCCTTTTTCAAATCTGGCTTATATTTTTCATAAAGCTTGAAAGTATAATCTGCATCTTCGCAAGAATAAATAGCAACTTTTTCCGCAACAATATCTGACATTCTTAATTGCTTTTTACCCTTGGGTCCAATCAACTCTTCAATCTTCTGCATTCTATATCCCAATTCACTAAATACTAAGTCATCCAATTTCAAACTGCGACTTGATTTAGAAAGTAAATAAGCAGCCACTAAAGTATCAAAATAAATACTTTTTAATTCTATTCCAGCCAATTTCAAAATCTGATAATCATATTTAATATTGTGGCCGATTACTCTTAAGTCCTCAATTACTGACTTTAATTCTTTTAAAAATTTATTCTTCGCCGAAACATAATAGGCCTCTCCTGATTTAAAACAAAAACTTATTCCTAAAAGCTGAGCCTCATAAACATCTAAAGAACTGGTTTCAGTATCTAAACAGACTTCCTCTTGTTTTTTTAGTATTTTTAAAAAACTGACAAAGTCTTTTTCATTATTAATAAATTTATATTTTTGATTAATCTTTTTTTCCTTTAAAATTTCATTCTTAATAGAAGGCATTTTATCTAAAAGACTTTTAAATTCATATTCTTGAAAAACTTTATAAACCCCCTCTTCATTATTATAATCCCATTTAGTCTTGGCTAAATCGAAATCCATCTTTACGTCTAGAACAATAGTGGCTAGCTCCTGACTAAGATAAGCTATTTCCTTATTTTCTTTCAATTTATCTTTCAACTTGTCTTTTAAATCAGACTGGTCTAATTTTTGATATAAATTATCCAAGGTTTTAAATTTTTGAATTAAATCAGTCGCTGTTTTTTCTCCCACCCCAGGAACTCCGGGAATATTATCAGAGGCATCTCCTCTTAATGCTTTGTAATCAATCATTTGCTCAGGCAAAAATCCATACCTTTCTTGAACAGCCTTAATATCATAAATTTTTATCTCTCTAACGCCCTTTTTAAAAGTTATAACTTTAATAGTTTTCTCAACTAATTGCAGGGCATCTAAATCTCCAGTTAAAATTAATTTTTCAATATTTTTTTCATTTCTTAATGATTTAACAATTGTGCCAATAACATCATCGGCCTCGTATCCCTCTTTCTCATAAATAGGAATGTTAAAGGCCTTTAAAATTTCCTTGATAATTGGAATCTGAGCATATAATTCATCGGGCTGTTTTATTCTTTTAGCTTTATATTCTTTAAATTTCTTATGCCTAAAAGTAGGGGCCTTTAAATCAAAAGTCGCGCAAATATAATCTGGATGATATTGATTTAAAATATTTAAAAGAATGGAAGTAAAACCATAAACCGCATTGACTAAAATCCCCTTTTTAGTAGTTAAAGGGGGTATAGCGTGCCAAGCTCTGTGGAGCAAGGCGTTTCCATCTATAATGATAAACTTCTTCATATACTAATGTGCGATACCAACCCGCCTTAATTTTATGGCTTTATAAAATTATGGCGGGCAATATACTAATTTACCCTGTTAAATAATATTTTGAAAAAATAATTTAACAGGGTGAATACTAATCATACATATAAATCATGCTAATCCCGCGAAGCGGGATCCCGCCTGCCTGCGCGTAGCTGAAGCTACGCTTCGGCGAAGGCAGGCAACAATTAAAAAATATATAGAGGCGGGATAATACAAATAAAATTAGTACTATTAGTGTGATTCGTATATTGGTAAAACTTATTCGTATTTTAAAACGATAAAATAAAAAAAATAAAAAATACCAATCCAAAAATATAAAAACTTAATAAAAATGCTTTCTGACCAAATAATAACTTTAACTTAATTTCATAAAATAATGGCTTGTATAAAATATAATTCATAAATAATTTATTAAATAATCTGGCTCCAGTCACAGCTAAAAATATGATTAAATATACTTCAATAAATACAATTAAAACACTGGCCTGGAAAGCTAGCATTAAAGGATAAAAAAATAAAACTCCTAAGAGTGTACCAAAAAATAAACCCGCCAAATTAATAAAAAGTTTAAATAAATAATAGAAAAAACTGGGCTTAATATTCATATCCTTATATAATTCATTTTAGCATTTTTAAGAAAATAAAAAAACACTCAAAGGTGTAATTAAAAAATCAATAAATACATGGAGGCCACGGCCGGAATCGAACCGGCGAATAGAGGTTTTGCAGACCCCTGCCTTACCACTTGGCTACGTGGCCATAAAAAAATTAAATTCTTCTAAGACATATAAATCTTATCAAAAAAATACGGGTCATTCAAGAAATTGCCGTATTTATATAAAAATAAAATAAGTTTTTTTAATAAATTCCAATTTTTTTATATCGTAAACCAAATCGTTCGGCCTTAACTATTTCGTCTGGTCCCATGGCAATATCAACTCGAGAAATATACCTAGCATTCATTCTGTCTAAAACTTTACACCTGCCCACCCCCTCAATTTCCAAATAAGTGCCTAAAGGGACAAAATTAGCAGCACAAACATTAATATTTTGCTCCACTAATTGACATAAATTATCACCACTGGCTCCGATACAGGGAGTATTGTCTGTTTGAGCTATAACACCTACATTATAAGCTGTAATATAACGATAATTAAAAACTTCCAATTCCTTGTCTTTTATTTTTGGCAATCTATAATTTAATTGTAAATTATTAATATTAGCATCTAAAATCGGACTTAAGGCATTTTGGACAATAATTCCTTGGAATTCTAGATTTTTATTTGTTCCCTGATCTAAGGCATAGGCTAAAGAATGTTGAGGAAAAATCATTAATCCAGAGACAGCAAAAACCAAAAACAAAATATTTAATTTGTAATTTACCTTTTTAAAAAACCTTCTTATTTTTTTGAAAATTCCCTTTAATTTTTTTAACATAAAAAATACTTTAAATTAAAAATATCTACCACAGAGTAATAGATATTTACATTATGTTAGCATAACTAATAAATTTTGTCAATCAATTGTACTAGAAGACCACATAGGTAACACTTTTGTATATTTCTGAGTAAATTCAA
>CAZXCJ010000005.1:0-39084 GCA_964639335.1 uncultured Gammaproteobacteria bacterium
ATTATAATAATTATATTTTTATTGTCTTAAGCACCGCGCTATTTGACAGAGAGCCGAAAAAAAACAGGACCACAATAGCCCTGTTTTTCCCTAAAATATTTAATTTAATCTTGTTGAATCATGTTCTTCAAAAAATCCGTAGATTTTTCTAATTGCGAATTTTTCAATTCTCCCCTAATCTGATTAGTCTTCCCTGCTTGATTCATCTCTTTAACTCCTTCTTTCTGACCCACCATCACATTTCCCTTTTGGTCTTGAATTTTGCTTTGCACGGTATTTTTTTCCTGATTCATAATAGGTGAAATAATTTCGCTTGTTATTTCAGGTACAGAAGGCAATATCAAATTTCTGACATCTTGCAAGTGTTCTTGAACCTGCTCCCTTCTCTTTTGATTTAATTCTCCTAACTCATATTTAAGGTCCTCTCCTTCTTTTTCAATTCTTTCTTGTAATTGTCCCTTTGTTTGCTGATATTCTTTTACTTCTATGATATGCGTCTCAATTTTCTCCTTTATATCTTCTAAATGCAATTTAATATCCTCTGAAATATTTTCATTATTTATAGCATTAATTAAGCGCTTGCCGTTTTCTAGTCCTTTATCTCTTAATTCTACAATTTTTTCAATTTGTTCATCTGGTATTTTTTCTTCTATTTTATCAAAAATAACTTCTTTTCTGATTTGATGGCTAGCAATATTTCTAATAAGCTTTTCTACTTTTTCCTCATCTTCATCTTTAATCCAGCTGTCTTTTTTCTTTTCAACTTTTTGAACAAATTTTTGAGCCTTTTCAATCATTTGCTGGGCCCTAACCTGAAGTTTAGAATCTTCAGTTTGATTGGCCATCTTTTCAGCAATCTGCATTCTTTCTTCGGCATATTTCAATGATTTTTCGGCTTTTTTAATTGGATCAAAAGTAAAAGCTAAAGAAACTGTTTCTTTAACTCCTCGCCACCACAAACCTAAGCCAGAAGGAATTTCTGCAATTTCTTCCACCTCTATACCCTCTAATTCATAATTAGAAACTTCTTGATTAATAACTTCTGCACTTAATTCTTGTGCCTCTAAGCCCAAAACTGGTGAAATAAGTAAAGAAGCGATTACAAACAAACTTAAAAATACTTTGGTCATATTTTTTTTATTATTTATTTTATTATTTATTAATTAATTATATACTTATTATCCCACTTTTTGAATTTTATGTAAATTTTAATTTATTTTACCCAATTTTTATAATAAGCCATGGCTAATACCAAAGAAAGCACGGTGGCAATTAAATAAATTATTAAACCCAAACCGTCTTCTTTGATTATCATTTGTCGAATTGCTGCCATTGACCAACCCAATCCGCAAACTAACCAAAAAATGGCAAATATTTTACTATTTTTTTTAGTCATATATTTAAAATATTTATAAAATATTTAAAAAATCAATTTCCCACTTATTCTATTTATCAATTAATCCATTAACCTATTTATCTATTAACCTATTAACCTAATCCCGATGATGAGTAATAAAATAACGAATTGTTTTAGATTTTAATCTCATCACCACTGAATTAGTAGTAATTTGCTTTTCTCCAAAAATTACTCCTTTGAGAATTGGGCCCTCAATAACTCCGGTAGCAGTAAAAGTAAGTTCGTTTCCTTGGGCTAAATCCGTAGCTGTAAAAATTTTATTTAAATCATTTACACCCAATGCTTTTATTTTTATAATATCTGCTTCTTGTCGTGGCTTAAAACGACATAAAATTTGTCCACCATAAATTCTTAAAGCAGCTGCAGCCAAAACCGCTTCTGTGCTGCCGCCAATACCCATTAAAACATCAATGCCTGAATCTGGACAACAAGTAGCAATAGCAGCCGCTACATCTCCGTCAGTAATTAATCTTACCCGAGCCCCAACACTTCTAATTTCTTTAATTAACTCTTTGTGTCGTGGCCGATCTAAAACAATGGCTGTCACCTCCTCTATTTCTTTACCTATGGCCTGGGCAATTTTTTCTAAATTATTTTTCACTGGAGCATCTAAATCAATAACTTTAGCTGCCTCCTGACCCACGGCAATTTTATCCATATACGTATCTGGGGCGGACAATAAAGAACCTTTGGGTCCAGCGGCAATAACACTAATAGCATTATAACGACCCCAAGCCACGCTATCTGTACATTCTAAAGGGTCTACTGCTAAATCCATAACTGGCTCTTGGCCTTGGCCAACTTTTTCCCCAGTATATAATTGTGGGGCCTTATCTTTTTCTCCTTCACCAATTACAATTTTACCCGCAAAATCTATTTGATTAAAACGGGCTCGCATTTCATCAACCGCCGCCTTATCTGCGGCCTTACCATCGCCTCGTCCCATCCACTTGGCAGCGGCAATCGCTGCTGACTCAGTCACTCGTATAAATTCTAAAGCCAAATTTCTATCCATATAATTATTGTTTTTATTTATTTATAAATCTAATTTAATCTTGCCATTTTTAAAGGCAAAAGGCAAGAAAATAAAAAATTAATAAATCAAAAAAACATGACCTTAACCATGTTTTTTTGTAATACTAATATTCTTTCTAATCTGCTTTTCTATTAAGCAATCCAATTACAATCATTACTAATCCGCCACAAACCCAAATTGCTAATTCAGTTCCTGTGTGAAAAACAAAACCATTTTTATCAATTTTATACAACATACATGTAATATATAATTCCCCAAAATATCAAAATCATTCTGGTTAGCAGTGCCAGTTACTCAATAATGATAACCTCGCCATCTTTGAGTGTTTTGAATGGAATTTTATTTTCTTTCATATATTCTACAGCCTTTTCTGCATTTTCTGATTCAGGATGATCAGATTTATAATGTGGAATTACGGAATAATTGAGTATTCCTAAACCATCCCAAATAACTTCCGACTGATCTCCATAGGGCTTTGCGGTGGGGTCATCTACTAAATTCATACCCTCTAATGTTGCCGCTAATATGCAAACGCCTGCACTATAGCCACCATATAGGATATTACCTTTTTTAACCAAATTTTTTAGGATACTATCAAATCCGCTTAATTTCATAGCCTGCCTCAACACAAAAAGGTTACCTCCCCTCACCCAAATTACGCCAAATGCAGCAAGTTTTTTTTCTAACTCACTCTGTTTATTAAAATATTTACGTAAATCAACTATCTCGATATCTAAACCTACTTCTTCAAGTTGCCCTATATCAGACTGTTCACTTTTCTTCCTTCTTTCCAAGTCATCTGAAAAATCAAGTGCATTAGAAATATATGCGGTTTTTCTATTTTCCGCAGGAATTAATTCTTTTAATTTGGTAATCTCGTTCCCCAATTTATAGGAAGATAAATAAAATTTCATAATATTAACTTTATTTAAATTTATTAAATATGTCCATTATAAATTAACTTTAATCTACCCTCGGCTTCAATTTGTTTTCATAATTCTTTTAATTGTTTTAAATAAGGCAAGTATGGTTTAGCACTAACTTTATCTTGAGCATAACTTTCATGCCAATTTTTAGGCACTGGTATTTTACTATATAATTGCTCTCGCCAAGCTTCTAATAAAAGTGGCGTTCTCCCCATAAAATCAGCGGCCGATAAAACTTTGTTTTCTGTTTTGGAATCTAATTCTTTCAGCCAAGCCAAGCCCTCTTTTGAACGCAATAAATGATGATCTAAAATTAAAACATCAATATTTCGGCTAAGTATCCTAGTATTTTCCCAGGCCTGTTTCTGCTTGTCTTTTGAAAGTCCTAAATATAAAGGTGGTCCGCCAACTAATGCTATGTTTGGTTTCCAAGATAAAATTTTTGAAATTGCTTCTTTATTTAAAAGTTGAATATCAGATGCATGCACAAAAACTTCATTTCCACTTTTAATTCTAGTCATCATCACTGTCCCAGTCTGCTCATTTAAAGAACCGTGGGGTACTGCTTTAGAAAAACTTATCTTCCCTATCTTTTTATTCTCCGCTTGGATAAATTTCACTTTTAAAACTTTTGCAAGTGACGCAGCTCTTTGCTTTTCAAGTGGAGAAAAATTAACTGAATCTTTAATCCAGATATTAACTTTTTTATTCAAGCCGATTAATTTCTTGACACTTAATTGATAAGGGTTGGCATCTATTAATGGCACATGATCGCCATGAAAATGAGAGATAATTATATCTGTTGCTTGAGACCAGGCTTTAATAATTTTTTTCTGTACTGCTTCGTCTACAGCCACTTGTAAAGGATGGGGTAAAAATCCATGTCTAATATAACCCAAGGATATTCCCGAATCAATTAATATCTGCTGATTGCCGGTTTTAATAAAACAGCAAATTCCCCTCACCCCCAAAGATTCAGCTCCTAAAATTTTGATTAACATATTTTTTATTCAATTTTTTTGTAATTATTTGTTTCTTGTTTAATTTTTTTCAAAATCTGAAAATCCTCCATTAAAACACTTCTCATATTGACATTATAAACTGATACAGCTGGATGATAAAGAGGGATAATTTTTACTCCTTCAAGCAGTTTATTACTCTGAAATACTTGACCGTGAATTTTGCTAATTGGCTGAATTTCTTTTTCTAAACCAAATTTTTTCATTAAAAATCGCATGGAATGCCGGCCCAAAAGGCAAATAACCCCAGGTTTTATAACCTCAATCTGTTTTTTCAAATACGGATAACAGGCTTTAATTTCCTCCATTTCAGGATCACGATTATCTGGTGGCCTGTCTTTCAAAAGATTGGTAATATAAACATCTTGTCTCTTAATGCCAATAGAATCTAAAAGCTCGTCCAATATTTTCCCAGATGGTCCGCAAAAAGGATGGCCAGTTTTTGCTTCTGAGAAACCAGGAGCTTCACCAATAAATGCTATTCTAGCTTGATGGTTTCCTTCGCCAATAACCGGGTAAATCCTGTTCTTATACAAAGAACACTTTTGACAGACCAAAACTTCCTGCTTAATCTTTTTTAATTGTTTTTCTATATCTTCGTCTATCATTAAAAAGTTGTTTTAAACTAAGATTGATAATTATATTCTAAGAATATAACTTTTATATTATTCTGTAAAACGAAAAACAAGGCTTTAACCATGTTTCTCTGATGGCTCCACCTCTTAACTTTGTTCGAGACGTCGCCAAAAAAAATAATGAATATAAAATTCATTACTTTTTTTGGCTCCCCATAGCTTCTTATCTTCGAACTTTATTTTATTAAAAATTCTGAAATATTTTTAGAAATAAGCTTAACAAGATCCTGA
Source organism: uncultured Gammaproteobacteria bacterium (assembly GCA_964639335.1). Classification (GTDB taxonomy): domain Bacteria; phylum Patescibacteriota; class Patescibacteriia; order UBA1558; family S5-K13; genus JAIOTH01. The sequence continues at coordinate 5,265 of CAZXCJ010000005.1, forward strand.
TCTAATTTTTGCTTCTCCTTTTCCGTAAGTTCACTATGTGGTTTTTTAAATACTATTGGCCCCTGTAGACTGCTCATTGGCCAACCAGGAATACGTATCTTTGATGGCGGATAAAAAAACATTACAAAACGATCAAAAGTAATGATTTTAGCTTTACTGTCAGGCGTAGTAAAACAACATGCAAAATGCCATTTTCCTGTTCTTTTTTCTTTAGGCACTTTTGATATCATCTTTTCCCAATACGTAAACAATTGCTCATCATTGACTTCTTCTTTACCATTAATTCGTCTAACATTAACTCCTGGTTGTTTATCTTCTGGAAGAAAATCAACATACAAGGCTTCATCCTCAGAAATTACAGGAAGACCAGACTTTTCTGCATAGAATTTAGCCTTTATCTCTGCATTTTCTTCCGCTGAATTACCATTTTCTATAGCTTTATCAAAAATATTTAAATCATCTAAGTCTAAAACATTTTTTACAAATTTGGCAAGCAATTTTTTATATCTATTTTTTTTAGCAGAATTATGAGTGGCAATAACAATTTTTTTCATAAAGTTATCATATCAAAATTTTTCTAAAAATCAAACCAAAAAACATAGCTTTAAACTACGTTCTTTAATGGCTGCTAGGGTTGTCCGCTTTCGCCAAGGCTTTGGAGGATATAGATTCTCACTTTATAAACTAAATGGCTCCCTCTGTTGGAAAAAATCCGAATTTATTTTCGTGAAAATCCTGATTCAGATTTGTAATTTGAGCCACCGATTTCCGTCTGTGGCGGAATTCAAAACAGAAAAATTTTCTATTTATTTATATTACGCGCTAATTTTAAATTCCTTTAAAAAGGAAAGAAAAATTTTCTATTTTGATATTCTGCTAACCGCAGAATTACGGAAACGCTTTCTCGTTCCAAATAGTATTTCATAAAACGGGCGGGCGAGCAAAAATTCCTTCCCCCCAACCCCCTTCCTTTTTGCCCTTTTGCTCCCACGCTCGCAGAGCGAGCGCAACGACGGGGATTTTTTATTTTACAATACCGATAAAATCTCCGATTTTATCTTTCAATTGTTGCAATCCATGATCATCCCCAACATCTACATGTGCAGTTGTCCAGTTACAGAAAGAATAAACCCCTTTTATTTTTTCCAGATCATCGTTACTTATTTCTTTGTTATTTTTTACGCCATCTATCGCTGTCGGAAAATCATTTGAGTTCCAGTGTAGTAAATTATTTTTTATAAACCTTTCAACTTCATATCTCAAATATTGTCCATATTCGACAATTTTTAATTCAATATCTAAACTTTCTGGAGGAATGTTCTGCAAATGACTTTCAAAGTTTTTTAATCTTTCAATAAATTTCTCTGATTTACTTTTGCAAATAAAACTTCCTCCGTACTCTTTTTCATTGCGCAAGATATTATACTCATTACCACAATTCTTAAACTTCTTTCTTAAGAATTTGAAGAAAGTTCTGTGATGACTAAATACAAAAGTTTGTGAAAAGTTTTTTTGTTCTATTTCGATTAAATCTACAAGACTACTCAAATTACTATTGTCTAAGCTAGTAATTGGATCGTCAAAAATCAAGATTTTATTTTTTTTATCCTTTTGAATATCAAGAAACGCAAAAAAGAAACATAAAGATAAGACTTGTAATTCACCTTCCGACAAGCCTTCCTTTAAATCTCTCTCGTTTCCTTCAGCGTCTAAAACCCTAAATGCAAACGGAGATTCCATTTTGTTTCCAATTCTCTCTGTTTTAAGTTTTAATTTAAAACTAAAATTAAAATTTTTAAAATATTCCTCTATTTTTTCTAATGGTTTTGTAAATACTTCTTCCGAACAATATTTCTCGTAGTTCTTTTTTGCGTTTCCATATTTCTCTTTTGCGTCATCAAAACTCTTTTGTACTATTTTTAATTCTTTTTCTTTCAATTCTTTTTTCTTTTGGCTCTCAATTTTTTTCTCATTGAGAAACGCAATTTGTTGTTCAATTTCTTCTAATTTTGTGGCATTTTCTGAAATACGTTTTTGCAGTTTTTCGTCGGTATTATCGGTTTTAAACTTCTTGATAATCACATTCTTTTCACCAACAAATTTTTGGATATCTTCAAAAAACTTTACTAATGCCTCAAATTCTTTTTTTGCTTCATCATATAAAGATTTTATGTTTTCTTTATTCGGTTTTTTAAGGTTTGAAATTTTGACGACTAATTCACCAATTTTCTTTGTTGAAGGTTTTTTATAAGTTTTTTGTTCATCAACTGAACAAATATTCTTAATTTTATATTTCTGATTAAGTTCATTTAGACTTATAAAAATTGAAGCCAGATCAAAATCTTTAATTTCTTGTTTTATAATTTCTAGCTCATCAATCAATGCTTGTTTATCGCTTATAAATTGTTGAGATTGCTTTTTGTAAGTTTCATCAAAAATTCCATTGTATGCCTTGATTATTTTTGCAATATTTTTTTCTTCATTTTTTGATTGGCAAAATGGACATTGTTCGGTGTGTGTTTTTATTATCTCAAGTCCAGTTTCAAAAAAATCTTTATGAAGTCGCAATTTTTCAATAAGTGTTTGTTTGGCTTCAATTTTAACTTGTTCTTTTAGATCAAAATTAAAAATGGCTTGATATTCTTCATAATCTGACAAAAAAATATCACTTTCTTCAGCTTCGATTTCTTCAATTGAATCCTGAATATCATCAACTATTTTTTGTGAAGATTGATCGGTTTCTAATTTCTTTTCAAGAGTTTTCTTCTCTTTGGCAAATTCACTTTTTATTTTTTTGATTTTTTCTTTTGGTTGGTTTTTATATTTTTGAAAATATTTTTCTTCTTCATCTGATAAAGGAAAATCTAAAATATCCCTGTTGTCAGTGTTAAATTTTTGAAATATTTTTTCTTGCTTGTCTTTTTCAATTTTGGTTTTTTGTCGTACATCTCTTAATTTGATGGCGTCGCTATCAAACTCAATAATCATTTCTCCCGAATTTTGTTCCTGTTCATTTTGATATGTACCTCTTTCATGCCCAAGATGAATATTTTTATCAACGAATTCACGATCAAAAAATAAAATATCGTCTTTATTCTTTAATTTATCCCATTTATCAGAATTTACTGGATATTTATATTCACCGTCGCTAAATAATAAACTCACCTCTTCTGGTGGCTTATGTTTGAAATTGAAATATTTATTTTGAGAAACATTTTTTAAAATATTACAAACGCAAGTTTTCCCGCTTCCATTCTCGCCATATAAAATATTTACATCGGGATGAAATTCGTCATTATTAAAAAACAATTGCCAAACAAAATCTTGGAATGACTTGTATTGCTTGATTTTTTTAATCGTTTTTAATTTCATAAACAATTTTTACATAACATTATACAGGGCTTTCTGGCTTTCCAAATGTCCTAAAAATTCCTCAATCGTTTTTGGAGCAATAAAAAGATTTTCTGTTTGTTTTACATAGTTAATTTGCTTTACAGAATCACTGAATATGCTTGGTGCGACAAAATAACACATTGAATTTTTTGCTTTTTTCCCAAATTCTTCCAAATGTCTACTAATGGGCCATGCTTCCATCATGGTTTGTATTCGTCCCTCGGACATCGTTACTTCAATCAAAATTCCGTTTACATCCTCAAAACACTCAATATCACCAGTATTGCCAACACCTCCCGCTGTTGATGTAGGAATACCCTCATCATCAATAGGATAGTTTGGGATTACTTTTACATCTGGAAATTTTGATTTGACTGCTAATGCAGTCAAAAACTCAAGTCGTGTTGGATTAGAGAGATATTTTAAAGTCTCATCTTTACTTAATCGTTTATTTGATAAATTCAACATTTCTATTTTTATTTTATCCCAAGCATAAACACCCACCCACTTTGTTAAGAACTTATCTTGTTCCGAAACAGAAACTGCTTTTGGTACAAATGAAATAAGATTTTCATCAACTGTTGAGATGTATTCAAAATAACTTTCTTCCGTATCATATTTTTTATATTCAGAATAATTTTCCAAAACATAACCAACTTTTGCTTGTTCATTTTTATTGATATCAATAAATCGTCCACCGCCACGCAAAGAAATAAGTCCAGTTAGCCTCATTTTCCTAATAAACTCATCAGGATAATCAACCAATATAGACTTATCATCTCTGGCGATGTCCTTTTCTTCCATAATTTCATCCCTGCAAATTTCAGCTATAACTTCCCAACTTGGAGAATAGCCAAAATCTTGCCGGAGTTTTTTAATCCTTTGATACAACTTTTCTGCATCGTTGTCTTTCCAATAAATTATTAAAGGCAATTCCAACTTAGAAATTCCAGCGTCATTACATTCATCATCCGCATTAAGTTTGGTAATTACTTGGAGCAACAAAACCAACGGCACATTCTCATTCAAAACTCTGCGAAAGGGACTATTGCTCTGATATTTAACAAAAGCATTTAGGAATGCCTGTTGTTCAAATTCTGGATGTTCATTATCAACAAGTTTCAATCCTATTTCGGAAAATCGTATTTTTTTCCCAGACCTATAAAAAACAAAACCTAATTCTTTGGCAATTTTAAACCATGTATCAAAACGAGAAGGCCAACCCTTACTAAAACCTGCCTCTTTATGATTTTGTGGGTTATCTTTCAAAACTTTGGAAACTTCCTTATCTGTCAAAGGCTCTTTTGTTTTGATTTTCTTTTTTACACCTACAGACAATTTTGTAGGTCTATATAGTCCAATTCTGATTATTTCGCCTGCAATTTTTTCTGCTAAATCATCATCGAGAATTTGCCCATTATAATCTTTTAAAACACCAAGAAACCACTTTAACCGCTCAGGATTTCTAAGTGTTGTTGTAAATAATAATGGCTTATATTCAGATTGTCGTTTGCTCATAATTTTAATAGTTAGTGATCAAAACTTCTTTAATTATCTTTTTGCCGTTATTGTGATAATTAATGTAGTTACTTTCTATTTTGTTTACTTTGTATTTTTTCATCCATTCAAGCAATAAATCATTTTTATTCCCATTATAGTGAGTAACATTTGATAGAGCGAACTTAACGCCATTTTTATTTAAGTCATCAATCATTTTTAATAAGTCCGCCTCTGATTTTTGATCCCATAATTTATTATATTCGCTTGCGGATATTAAATACGGAGGATCTAAATATACAAAATCATTTTTTAAATATTTTTTGTCAGAAAAAAACTTTTTAAAATCTTTTGATGTTATAGATATTTTTTTATCTTGCACAAAATCAAAGTAGTCGTTCAAAGCATTAACAACATTCTTGTTAAAATCAACATTTCCAACCGGCAAATTGAATTTCCCACCGCCATTAAATCTTAACATTCTATTGAAGCCGTAAATAAGCAAGATGTATAAAATAAGCGAGTCATTTTTTTGGTAATTATTTACACACATTCTTAATTTATCATATCCGTCTTTGTTAAATCTTGCATAGTAAGTTTTTTTGAACTCTTTTTTTAGAGAATCTGGAACAACATCTTTTTTGTATGAATGCGAGAATTTATATTTGTGAATAATTTTTTCAGCGTCTTTAAAAAACTTTTCTGGTTTTTTTGAACTGGCAATTAAAAGTTTATGTATATTTATAAGATGTTTGTCTATATCGTTGAGAAAATATTTTTTTGCTTTGATATTTAAAAATACCGTTCCGCCACCGACAAAAGGTTCATAAAAATTGTTTATTTCTTTGGGAAACAAATTTACCAATTGCCTCATCAGTTTGTATTTATCTCCGACATAGAATAGGGGCGATCTTTTTATTTTATTGTTCATATTTTTGCTTTCGTTACGAACAGGTATTCTTTATGATTATTAAAATTAGTATTGCCTGCGTTAAAGTGTCTGTAATTTTTTTCAAAAACTTTGGTTGGTCCTTTTTTCTGTAAAATCTGTTCAATTTCTTGAAGCGTGATTTTATTTCTTGATGAATTACTTTTTGAATCGTAGGTGTTGTTGTACGAAACGACTAAATATTGAGTGTCAAGATCTCGCACAAGTTCTGCAAATTTTTCTTTAGCATTAGCTCGACAGTAATCACTCATATTTTCTGGATCTGGTTTTAGTGCAACTCCATGAAGTTTTGGCTTATCCCACTTGGTTAATGTTTCAAGCACATGATAAAACCTGCTGTATTGCCTAGAATTGTAAGGCGGGTCAATATAAACAATATCAGCCTTTATTTTTTTTGCCAAATCATTTGTATCTTCTTGAAAAATTGATATCTCTTGCGTATCTATTGGATCAATCGGTTTCATAAAAAAGCTGTCATTCACAAACTCTTTTTTAAAATAAGCGTCAAAATGTCCGACTGTATTAGCGATTTTATCAGCGGTATAAAGCAATGAAGTAATCAGTATGTAATATTCCCGCTCCGTTAAATTATTTTTATTTTCTTCAATGTTTTCTCTGATAAAGCCGATGATTTTTGCTGAATTATTGCTAAAAAACTTTCCGCCAAAGTTTTTAGAAAAATAATTTTCCTCTAAATCATCGCTATAGATATTGTTATAGCTTTTTATGATATTATCTATCTTATATTTATCCCATGACTCGTTACCAAAAAAAGCGCGGTATATAGCGTAATTTGAATGTAAAAAATCATTTAATAACACTTTTTCAAAATGTTTTGTGGCAACTGCGGATACCACGCCTGTTCCTGCAAAAATATCTGCAAATGATTTTCCGCTACATTCCTTGCTGATAATAGAAAAAATCCATTCAATTAGTTTATGTTTATTTCCGATATATCTACGGTTATGTAATTGTATATGATTTTCTTTTACTTGCGGAATATAGAAATAATTTTCTTGGATTTTTTCGGCCGTTATTTCATAAGCAGGTCTTTCGGCTTCAAACATCGCGAAAAGCGTTTCCTGTATGCCGTCGGCAACATAATCAAAATTGTCTTTTTGTTTCTTTATTTTTTCATAAAAACTATAATGGTTATTTTGAGAAACAATAATAAAATCAATTACGGGGATTCCCATTATTTCTCCGGCTTGTACTATCTTTTCAATAATTTGATTATCTTTTTCGCTTGGCGATGAATCTCCTGACGGATGATTGTGTATCAAAATCACACTTGCGGCATTTAACTCTGTTGCTGGATAAAAAATCTCTCTTGGATGTAGTAGGGTTTTATTAAGAAGTCCAACGCTCACAACCTCTTTCTTTAGTAAAATACTTCTTGCATTAAGATATAAACAGACAAGATATTCTTTTTTCTTTTCTCTAAGATCATAAGTGAGAGATAAAACATCTTGGGAATTTTTTATAACAATTTCTTTTGTTTTATCCTCGTCGTAAAATCTTTTTACCAAAGAAATCGCGGAAGCGATTTGTAATGCTTTAGCCTGTCCAATGCCTGAAATTTTCAAAAGATCATCAATGGTTATATTTAGAAAATTTTTACCAAATTTTTTAATGATGTTCTCTGAAAGCTGTCTAACATTTTTCCCTTTTATGCCACTACCCAAAAGAATTGCCAAAAGATCACTTTTTGAAAGTGCATCCGCCCCTTTTTGGAGGAATCGTTCTCTCGGACGATCGATTTTTGGTATGTCTTTAATTTTTGGCATAGTTATTTTTTATAGATTTCTTCAAGTGTTTTTCCATTTTTTGTTTTCCATTTTTTCCAACCACTTGTGGAATTTCCCAAAACAATATCAGATGCTGCACTCGGACTATTAAAAACATAATCTTTGATAAAGATATAAAGATTTTCATCCTTTTTTTCTAAATAACCGTTAGAAATCAGTTTATTAATATTTTTATTATTTCTTTCCGCCACTGCATTGGAAAGTTGAGTTGTTGCTGTTGAATCTTTATATACAACAAACCCCTCGTTTGTCATTCGACCATTTGCCATTGCCATTTTACCACCACAAGTAAATAATGGATCGGAGGCATTTGCTTGTTCTTTTGAAGCAATTTCTTGTAAAATTGGGTATCCGACTGCAGTAAGTAGAAGTTTTAAATTACTTAAAAATTCTTCCATTTCCGCAATATCAGCTTCGGACAATGAGGGCAATATCGATTTTGCACCATTTTCCAGATTAAATCTTTTTACTTTTGTAGCAATTTCTATGCATCTACTCTCAAGATATTTTACATGCGCTTTAGTAAGATTATTATCTTTACTCACAAAAGCTATTGCGGTAAACCAAAAATCTTTTGAGCTATCATGTGTAATTAATCTATTCCATAAATTTTCAGCTTCACCAATGTATGTAGTAGATAATAAGGCTTCCTCATCTTCTTTCCCAATTAAAAAATAAACTGCCGGCTTATTGCAATCAGGGCGTTGTTTGATGTCTTTAAGTTTATTGCGTGGAATAACTATGGCCTGACCAACCCAGTTGCTTAATTCGGCAGTTTTTAGACCATTCGGTTCACCGTCAACAAGAAAAATTTTGATTGTTTTAGCCATATATTTTATTTTATTAAATCATCAATTGCTACGCCAAGAACTTTGGCTAATTTTGCCATAATAAACACGGACGGCTTTTTTATTACATTACTTTCAATTTTTGTTAGGGTTGTATACTTAACATCAGATTTTTTGGCAAAATCCTCCTGTGATAATCCTGCTTTGTTACGATATTTCTTTATGTTTTCCCCAATTTTTATTTCCATTGTCATATTTTCAATTATTTGATAGTATTATAGTGTTATGCTATACTTTCAATATAATGATACCAAATATTTTAATTTCTAACAATAAAAATAAAGTAAAAAAAACCAACCAAAAAACCGCCTTTATAAAACTTGGCGGTCTTTTAATATTCCAACAAGTGACTATGCGTACAGGTCACTCGATAAAAAATTTACTGGCTCCGCCTCTCAACTTCGTTCGAGACGTCGCAAAAAAATAATGAACTTTTCGTTCATTATTTTTTGGCTCCGCGAGTCGGACTCGAACCGACGACCAATTGATTAACAGTCAACTGCTCTACCAACTGAGCTATCGCGGAATGGTTAATAGCTATTAGCTTTCGGCTTTTAGCTATTAGGAATATATTTAAATTTACAATACTTAAGCGAAGTTGGGAACCAACTGTCGTAGACCCTGAGTTTATTGAAGGGTCGCAGATCCTCCGTAGTCCCGAGCTTGTCGAGGGACGAAAGGGGAAGCTATCGTGGAAAAATCACTATACAATAAATACTGTAATTGCTTTTTAAAATAATCAAAACTATTTAAACTCTTCGTCTCGCCCCGTTGCATAGCGGGGTCGCGGAATGGTTAATAGCTATTAGCTTTCAGCTTTTAGCTATTAGCAATTTAAATACTATAAATTAACTTATTCAACATCTTTAAAATTTCAACTAACAAATTCTCAATACATAAATATTTCTCTGAATCTCCAAAAGATAGTCTTTTTCCAATTTCTAACTGAGTTTCAAGTTCAGAGGCTGATGCATAAGCTATTTTCAAAAAACGTTTAAATTCTTGGTCTGATAATCTCATCTTACCTTCCGATATGTTAGAAGGAATAGAAACTACCGATCTTCTAATTTGATTTGTTAAACCAAATAATTCTGATTTAGGAAAATTATCTGTAAGCTTGTAAATTTTTATTACTAAATCCATTGCCTTTTGCCAGACAACAAGATCCTTATATGCTTTTGACATAATAAATCGCCTTTCTTTTTTGAATAAAATCCAAATTATTTTTTACTTATATAAATATTAATCTAAAACCTAACTGCTAATCGCTGATAGCTGATGGCTGATAGCTATTCTTAATAATCCTTCAATTTTTCAACACCCTGTTTTGTCCCAATCTTTTCTAAAGACTTGGCTTCAATCTGCCTAATTCTTTCACGAGTAACACCAAATTCCTGGCCAACTTCTTCCAAAGTATGGGCAATGCCATCTGTTAAACCAAAACGCATCTCTAAAATTTTTTGTTCCCGCGGGGTCAAATCACTAATCACTTCTTTGACATGATCTTTTAATAATCTTAAAGAAGCAATCTTATCCGGCGGAATTGTTTTTTTATCTTCTATAAAATCACTTAAAGTTGAATCCTCGTCATCATCACCAATAGTTGTTTCTAAAGATACGGTTTCTTGAGAAATTTTAATCACATGATGTATCTTATCTAAATCCTCTCCCATTTCATAAGCAATTTCTTCAGGTAATGGTTCACGACCTAAATCCTGAATTAATCTTCTTTGTACTTGCTGAAATTTATTAATTGTCTCAACCATATGTACTGGAATTCTAATTGTTCGCGATTGGTCGGCTAAAGCGCGAGTAATGGCTTGCCTTATCCACCAGGTAGCATAAGTAGAAAACTTAAAGCCCTTGCGATATTCAAATTTTTCTACGGCTCTAAATAATCCTATATTACCTTCTTGGATTAAATCTAAAAGAGACAAAGAATGCCCTGTATATTTTTTTGCAATACTAACCACTAATCTTAAATTAGCTTTAATTAATTGGGCCTTGGCGGACATGTCTGACTTTTCTTTCCTTTTGGCTAAAGCCACTTCTTCATCCTGGCTTAAAAGCGAAACCTTACCAATTTCTCTTAAATACATTTGTATGGAATCCGAAGAAATTTTTCCTAAATCAAAACTAATACCAGCTAAATCCACTTTCATTCCAGAATCATCAGCATCATCTTTTATATCCAATAATCCACCCTCTTTAAATATTATATCCACGCTATCTTTTTCTAAATACTCTAAAAACTCTTCATATAAATCAAGATATTCTTCCAATTCTGGAAAATTATATAAAAGCTCCTCTTCTGTAATAAAGCCCCTATTTCTACCCTCTCTTAAAAGAGCATCTAAGCTTTCTTGCTCTGGAAAAACTATTTTTCTTTTTTTAGATTTTTTCGGCCTTCTAATGGCTCTTCTTTTTTTCTTTTTAGGGCTAGATTTTTTTCCGCCCGAGGCGGAAACAAGTTTTTTCTTAGCTGAGTTTTTCTTGACCTGTGTTTTGCGAATAGGCTTTTTCTTCTTGTTTGATTTTTTCTTGACAATGCTTTTTTTTCGAATTGAACTTTTCTTAGCTTTTGTTTTTTTAACGCCTTTTTTGTTAATCCTCTTTTTAGCAGGACTTTTCTTTTTTTTAGGCATAATAAGTTAGTTAAAGGTTAAAAGTTTCCACCGAAGGCGCCGTGTCCGCCCTTGGAGGAGACCCGCCTTTGACGGAGAAAGGTGAAAGTTAAAACTTTGCAAATTTTCTAACCTATATCATTAATATTTTTTAATTTTTGAGTACAAGAAATAAATTCTTTGCTAATTTCTTCAATTTTTTCTTGATCTTTTTCTTCCTCTGCTTTTTTCAAGCTTTTTTCTAATTTTTTTGACTTATCTTTTAAAAATTTTTCTTTGTAAAAAATAATCAAAGGCTTAATCTCTATAAAGGCCTGATTTTGATCATAATCAGAATATTCATTTTCGAAAATAAAAAAAATAAGATTTAATAAATCATTTTTTTCACTATTTAAACCTTTTTGAAAGACTTTTAAATCAAAAGAATTGTCTTTAGTATACTGGATTATAATATCCTTGTAAAGTTCTTCAATTAAACTTTTACCAATATATTCTAATTCTAAATTTGTAGATAAATAATCTAAATTATCAGTAAAATTTATACCTAAAGCTATTATTTTTTTTAATAATTCTTCTTTTTTATCTATATTAGCAGGAACAAATTTTTCCTCATTATTGACCGTGGATCTTCCAAAATTTTTATAAATTATTTCGCTTAATTTCTTCTTTAATAAATCATAGTCAACATCAATAATATCTGACAATCTTTTTAAATATGCTTGTCTTTCTATCTCATCTCTAAATTTACTGATAAATAAAAGCAGTTTTTTGGCCACTTGTTTTTTATGAAAAACATTTTCCAAATCAGAAATAGCCAATACTTTATCAAAAACAAAATCCATCAATGATTGAGCATTTTTTATTGCTTCTAACCATTTATCCTTGTCTTCATTTATTAATTGATCTGGATCCGATCCCTGGGGAATATTAATAACTTTTATATTTATAGATTCTGCTAAAGCATTATCAATTATTCTAAAAGTGGCTTTTAGTCCAGCTTTATCGGCATCATAAGCAATCATTAAGTTTTCCGAATATCTTTTTAAAATTCTAACTTGTTGAAGAGTAAGGGCTGTACCAGAAGAGGCAATCACATTTTTTGTACCAGCCAAATATGAAGAAATCGCATCAAATTGTCCCTCTACTAAAATTGTGTAGTTTTTTTTCTTAATGTCCATCTTTGCCAAATCCATATTGTATAAAACCCGACTTTTATCATAAACAATGGTTTGAGGAGTATTTATATATTTGGCCTGTTCTGAATCAACATCTAAAATGCGAGCTGTAAAACCAATGGTTTGCCCAAAAATATTATTAATTGGAAACATTAACCTATTCCTAAACCTATCATAATAACCATTCTTTTTTTCTGATTTAATAGCCAAACCCGCAACTTCAATGTCTCTTTCAATAAACCCCAGACCCTTTAAATAACTTAGTAAATCATCCCAGGAATCCCTACTATAACCTAAATTAAAAATTTTAATCCCGTCTTCATTTAATTTTCTCTTTTCTAAATAATCACGAACTTTTTGAGTCCCTGAATCTTTTAATAAAAGCTGATGATAATATTTAGCGGCTTCATCTAATATATCTAAAGCCTTTGTTTTTTGGCTTTTCAATTCTGGATTATAATCATAATCAATTTTTACATTGGCCTTGTCAGCTAAAATTCTTAAGGCCTCGGGAAACTCTACTCCTTCTATTTTCTTTATAAATTCAAAAATGTCACCGCCGGAAGAACAACCAAAACAATGCCAAATCTGTTTTTCTGGGGAAACAAAAAAGGAAGGCGTTTTTTCATTATGAAAAGGACAACGCGCTTTAAAATTTGTTCCGGCTGGCAATAATTGAATATAATCTTTGATTAAATCAACAATATCCAAACGTGCCTTTATTTCTTCAGTAACATTAGACATATAATTTAGGTTAGCTATCAGCAATTAGCTTTTAGCTCTTAGCTAGGTAGTATATTGCTAACTGCTGATCGCTGACAGCTACTCTACTCTTAGTTTAGGTCAAGTTGAGGGATAAGTAAATCCTTATTTTTTCATCCTGTTAAATAAAACTTTCTCTTTTTTTCATCAAATTTTTCTATAGCATAACGAAGCATGGTGCGAGGCATAACTTGATAATATTTTTTTAAAAACTTTTCTTCAATATTCTGGTCAACTCTTTTACCAATTTCTCTTAACATCCACCCAACGGCTTTATGAATTAAATCATGTTTGTCTTTTAACAAAATTTCAGCAATTCTTAAAACATCTTTAGTTTCTTTATTTTTAATAAAAGTATAACAAGACAACATAGCAATTCTTTTTTCCCACAAATCTTTAGATTTGGCTAATTTGTACAAAATATTTCTGGGTTTATCTCCACTACTTTTTTGAAAGTGTGGGGATAAATTTAATAAATAAGCACCAATAATATTGGGAGCTGATAAATCCACCAAATCCCAATTATTAATATGCTTGGTATTTTTTAAATATAAATTAAAAATTTTAATTCTTGACTTCTCGTCTTTATTTTTTGTAGCACACTCAAACTTTTTAACTAAAATCAATAAAGCCGTTAAACGGTATTCATGAATTTTTGTTTTTAATAAAGTTTCAACCTCTTGCAAGTCCATTTCCCAATATTTCTTAACTAATTCCCTTTGTTGGGGTACCCTAACTCCAATAAAAATATCTCCTTCTCCATATTCACCTTTATTTGTTTTAAAAAAACGTTGCAAAATCTTAGCATCTTCTTTGTTAGAAATCTTTTTCAAAGCATTTTTTAACTCTATTAATTTATTCATTGGAAAATTAATTTAAAATTTAATCATTAGAAATTCAATTATCTCTCGACGTCGAGGTCTCGACATCTCGAGACCGAGAGGAAATTTAAAACCTGTCCTGGCGACAGGTCAGGATTGAAAATTTAAAATTATTTAATATATCACCTTCTCCGTATTCTCCTTTTCCTGTTTTAAAAAAACGCTGTAAAATTTGGGCGTCTTTTCTGTTCTTCAAAGAATTCAATTCTTTTTGAATTTTATTTAACATGTTTCTGGATTATACATTATTCCCGATTGAAAATTCTCTATCATAACATCCGTGCCTTGAAACAATTTATCTGGTAAATTATTTAAATCAAACCATCTCCATTCTAAAAATTTATTTGGCTCCACCAACTGTGGCTCTCCTCCTTTATAAATAGCTTTTATACCTAAAACCAAAAAGTGTTTACCATCTGATTCTAGATATCTTATTTCATTAGAAACTGATATTATTTCAAATTCATCAACATCCAAACCGGTTTCTTCTTTAGTTTCTCTCTGGGCGCAGGTAAAAAAACTTTCACCAATTTCTAAATGACCTCCGGGGAAACACCATTCTCCCGCACCATGTGAACCTTGTCTTAAACCTAACAAAACATGGCCCTTCTCATTTTGAATCATTACCCCTATTCCAACATGTGGATATTTTTCATTTTCCATATTTTTAAAAAATTATTTTTTTATATTTTAATAAAAAATCCATTTCAATTAATAGGATAATAGGTTAATGGGTTAATAGGTTAATTGATTATTAAACCTATCTTAAAATTTTCAAAACGTATTTTTTAAATTCTAATTGCTTGGCAATATTATGGTCGGCTTCAATGGCAATACATTCACCAAATAAAAATTCTGGCAAAGTCTGCAAATAATCAAAATCTCTTAAACTGCTAATGCTGTGCAAGTCAGTATTTCGCCGATAAGAATAACCATTTAAATGATTACAAGCAAAAATTTTATCATCTGCTCTTTTTAGAGTATAAGTGAATTCTTTAGACCATTTTTCTTCTGCTGACTTAAAATGAGAAAGGTCCACACAAAAACCGCCTATTTTTTCTACTATAACATTTTGATCAATAATATTATTTTTGTCCATCTCTAAATATAAATCTTTATAAAAACCTCGCCATTTTTTAATAATTTTAAAATGACTTTCATGGATAGTAAAATATTTGGTTTGATATTTTTTCTTAAAAAAATCTAATTCTTTGACCGTCATATCTTCTCTAATATGCACTAAGGGGATTTTTTTAATTGAAGATTTTTTTAAACGAGCATAAACTTTTTCTCTTTCTTTTATTTTTAAACGTTCAAAAAATAAAGGAATAGTATAAAGTTTAAATTTTTCAGCTTCACCTATTTTTCTGTTGAATTGCAAACTATTGAATCCAGTAATGCTAGGAGTTATTCTTTTTGATAAATTTTTTAAATTCATAAATATAAAATTAATCTTTATCTTATTACTTATTACTAATTACAAATTATTTTACTAACTTTTGGCCTTTGATATTTGACCTTTGACTTTATACTTAATTCTTAATACTTACTTCTCAAAACTTATGGCTTATGGCTTATAGCTTATGACTCAAAACTTATGGCTTTAAAATTTCTAAGGCCTTATTTAATTGTGGATCAACCCCCTGAGCGTAATCTTGCGCAGTATATTCAACTTCTATATCTGGACTTATTCCTTCACCATCAATAGAATTACCAATCGGGGTATACCATTTTGAGACAGTAATTTTTATATAAGAACCATCGCTTAAATAACTCATTTCTTGGACCGAGCCCTTGCCAAAAGTTTTTTCGCCAACTAAAGTAGCTAATCCGTAATCTTGCAAAGCACCAGCTACAATTTCTGAAGCAGAAGCTGAACCAGTATTAACTAAAACCACAGTAGGAATATCTGACAAGAGTTTTGCGCGAGTGCCTAAATGAATTTTAGTATCAATTCCATCTTTATATTTTTCACTAACAATAGTTTGAGGACCGGTCCAATAACTGGCTACATCTACAGCCATATTCATATAGCCACCCGGATTGTTTCTTAAATCTAAAATTATTCCTTGAACATTTTGAGCTAAAAATTCATCAATAGCTTGAGCAAATAATTCATCTACATCAGTATTAAATCTAATCATTCTAACATAACCTATACCATCGTCTCGCACCTCATGGCTTAAACTAGCATAAGTTATGGTATTACGCATAACATAGACATCTTCTTCAATGCCATTATTATGTGTAATACTTAAAACTACTAAAGTACCTTTTTCACCACGAATTAAACTAACCGCTTCATCTAAACTCATGCCTATTACAGTCTGGCCGTCAATGTGAGTAATAATATCTCCAGCCCGAACTCCTGATCTTTCTGCTGGCATATTTGGCAAAGGAGCTATAACGGTTAAATTTCCATTTTTAATAGCCACTTCTGCTCCAATGCCTTCAAAGTGGCCACTTAAATCATCTAAAAAAGTTTGGGATTCTTCTTTGGTCATAAAAGTAGAATAATCATCACCCAAACCCTCAACTAAGCCCTTTTTAGCTCCGTTAAATAATTCAGTTGTATCTATTTCTGAATCAACATATTTTTCTTTAATAACATTCCATAATTCCCAAAAAGATTGAAAATTTTGGTTATTAATTAATTTTTCTAAATCGCTTTCATTTGATTCTATGTTCTCTAAATCGCCAGTTGATTCTTCTGCAATAACAGCCGTTTCTATTTGTTCTAAATCTTTATTTGATATACCCAGGGCCAAATTTTTAAATATCTCTAAAACATTTTCTTGTTTAATTTCATGTCGAAAACCAGCAAAATCTACATACCAAATCCGACCCTGATTTTCAACATCTAATAAAAATCTTCCCTTTAAATTTAAACCAAAATTTCTAGCTTTAGATTCATGAATTAAGGGAATTTTGTTTAAATCCTCACTACTAATTCCTAAAGCAAACTCTCTAAATAAAGGTAAGGAGTTTAAAATAGTAACTTCATATTTTTTACTGTCCTCTGAATTTACATACCAAATCCGACCCCTGTCCTCTACCTGTAAAAGCAGTTTGCCTTTTAATCTGTTTCCTAAAGAGTCCTCTACGGCCTGAACAAAATTAAAACTTAAAACAAATAATAAAACTAAAATAATTGATTTAAAAAACACTGACTTATTTTTCATAAATATATTTATTAATTATTATACTTTAATATTTTAACAGATTGTAAGAAAAAACAAAAACATTGTTTAAAAATGGGCTTGCTTCAAAATATATTTTGTATTATATTTATAATATTATCTAATTATCTAAAAAAAAAAATAAAAAATCAGGAGGATATATGTCCTTTAAACGCATTAGTAATTCTATTAAAAAAACTCTAACTAAGAGGAAGGGGAGTAGAAAACAACGAAAAGCTTTTGAAGCCAAAATGGTGGCTAAAAATAACAATGAACATAAAATTAACAAATATTGTAGAAAATCATTTTCCAAGACTCCATCTCAATTTTCCTAAATTTTTCAAAACAAATAGGGACAGAAAAACTCTGTCCTTTTATTATTGATTAATTTTATAATTATGGTTATCATTATACTCACGGAAGGGTCGCATATTCGCCCAAGGCGAATCCGCCTAGGGCGGAGTGGTCTAGTGCGCTTGCTTGGCCACCGCCTCTGGCGGGGTTCCGCCAAGGGCGGAAAGTGCTAATAGAAAATTATATGTATTTTGTTTATATTATTAAAAGTCAGAAATTTGGAAAATATTACACGGGCATGACTTCAAATATTAATAGAAGGATAAGGGAGCATAATAGTGGAATAAATAAATCAACTAAAAATAAAGGACCGTGGTTTTTAGTTTATAAAGAAGAATTTTTGACAAAAAAAGAAGCATGGCAAAGAGAAAAACAAATAAAAAGTTATAAAAGCGGTCAGGCATTTAAAAATTTGTTTAAAAACGGAAGGGTCGCATATTCGCCCAAGGCGAATCCGCCTAGGGCGGAGTGGTCTAATCTTAAAAATATTGGAAGGGTCGCATAGTGGTCTAGTGCGCTTGCTTGGAGTGCAAGTGTCCGTTCATAGCGGACCGCGAGTTCGAATCTCGCCCCTTCCGCCATCCTTCGCCAAGGCTTCGGATGGCGCAGCCATTATAAATTGAAAATTGATTTTCGGGTACGTAGCTCAGTTGGTTAGAGCGTGCGATTCACATTCGCAAGGTCAGAGGTTCGAGTCCTCTCGTTCCCACCATTAACCCATCGGGTTGATTTTTTATAATGAAAAAAGCTCTTACGTACTTACTAGCAAGAGCTTTCTTTTTTTCTACAAATTTATTTTTTCCGCCGTCACTTCTGCATAACGGTGTTTCTAGAAATGTGCTTATCATTAAACTCACCAGAATGATGACGCGACTGATCGTCATTGTCTTTAATAATTTTACCATTCGCATCTTCAAAATGAAATTCTCCTGGCTTTTCTTCCACAACTTTTAATAATTTACTTTTCTCTTTTAACGTATCTGTATTTTCATCTTTAATAATTTTATCACTTCCTTCTCCTTTTCCCTTTTTTTTCTTACTTCTCTTTTCTGCTTTTCTTCTTCTGGTTCTAATTGACATCTCTGTCCTCCATAATTTAATTTTTTTACCTAATTTTTTAGGCATTAATCTTAATATATAATAATTATTTAAAAACGTCAATCTAAATAAATTTAAAAGCCTTTGAATTTATATTTCAAAAATCAAAGGCATTTTATTATTTTCTCCAAATATTTTCTTAAAAGATCAGTCAAGCGTTGTTTAACCTTTTCCCAATCTTCTAATTTTGGTCGTGCCTGGGGCACAACCCAAATTCTATGTGCTCTCATCTGGCACCTCCTACATTTATTTTTTATTAACTAAATACCATAACAAAACTATAGATATTAGTCAATGGATTTATTTCATTTTATTCAATTTAACAATTGTACTCACTACTGAATCAGGAACTAAAGACATGCTGTCAATTTTTTCTTGGACTAAAAATTTAGCAAAGTCTGGAAAATCTGAAGGAGCTTGTCCGCAAATACCAACTTTTCTTTTATTTTGATGAGCAACTTTAATTACTTGTTTAATTAAATCTTTCACGGCCTTATTTCGCTCATCATAAATATGAGCTACTACTGATGAATCGCGATCCACTCCTAAGGTTAATTGGGTTAAATCATTAGAGCCAATTGAAAATCCATCAAATATCTGAGAAAATTCTTTGGCTAAAATAACATTAGCCGGAATTTCACACATGACATATACTTCTAAATTATTTTGGCCTCGTTTTAAATTCTCACTGGCCATAATCTTTAAAACTTTTCTACCTTCTTCAATGGTCCGGCAAAAAGGAACCATAATCTTAACATTAGTTAATCCCATTTCATTTCTAACCTTTTTCAAAGCCTGACATTCTAAACGAAAAGCTGGTTCATATTTTGGATCATAATATCGCGAAGCTCCTCGCCAACCAATCATGGGATTATCCTCTTGAGGTTCAAAATATTTTCCACCAATTAAATTTGCATATTCGTTAGTTTTAAAATCTGATAATCGTACGATTACTTCTTTGGGATAAAAAGCAGCTGCGATTCGAGCAATACCTTCAGCTAATTTTTCTACATAAAAATCTGGCTTTGATTTATAATTTAAAGTTAATTTGTTAATTATATTTCTTTCTTCTTTGTCTTTTACTTCTTTAAAATTTAATAAAGCTAAAGGATGAATTTTAATATAATTAGAAATAATAAATTCTTCCCGCGCTAAACCCACACCATCATTGGGAAGCATGGAATCATGAAAAGCCTGGCGAGGATTACCAACATTCATCATAATTTTTACATTTTTTGGCTTTTTCAAATTCTTTAGATTTGTTATCTTCTTAGTAAATTTAATTAATCCGTCATAAGCATAACCTTCTTCTCCCTGAGAACAATCAACAGTAACTTTTTGCTTATTTTTTAATTTAGACATTGCTTCTCTGGTACCAACAACACAAGGTATACCAAGCTCACGGGACACAATTGCGGCGTGACAATTATTTACTATAACTGGGGTTAATTTTTCAGTAAATACTATATAAGTATGATTATCTTGAACAGTTAAATTATATACATCTTCTAGATTAGATTTATTTAAATCAATAACTCTCTGCATTCTTAAATCTCCAACTAATAATTGATTTATTTGAGGATCATTAATTTTTAATAAAGCTTGTTCAGAAATATATAAATTATTCTTTTTTCTATCACTATATTTTTTAATATTACCTAAAACTTGCTTAGCTGAAAAAAATCTAGTCATTATCTTTCTCTTTCTAATTTTTCCATGAACACGTTTAGTGTAAGAAAAAATTTCATCAATTTTTTCTACAATTTGAACATTATATATATTTCTATTATTAGTTACTTGAGGAACTATTCCTATCTTTAAACAAGCTACCATAACTGCTTGTAGAAGATTATTATTTGATATATATATATTTAACCTATTATTATAAAAAGAACCATCTCCATCAATTACTCCTCCTAAAAAATTACTAGCAAATATAGAATCACTAGATAATAAAGTTTTAACTATTTCTTCTTTTTGATCATGTAACTTATAAGCAATTTCTTTAGAATATAATCGATAAGCATCAGCTTGACCCTCAACTCTTTTTCCTCTAATAAAACCTTGAGAAACTTTTTTTTCAAAAAAGACAAACTTTTTATGATAAACATCAAACATACATTTTTGCATACACTCAATAAATTTTCTTTTCTGGGGAGTATTTTTTTGAATAAATTGAACTTCTCCATGTGTTCTTGATTTATAAATACTACCGTCTGTCATTATGCCTCCCAAAAGATAAGCTAATTTATAATTTTGTTTAATAGTATTTTTTAAAGATGGAATATTCTGAGCTACACAAATCATTTCTTTCTTCTTTAAAATATCTTTAATCTCTGTATCTATAATTTCTCCATCTCTAATATTAATCATTTTATGATTTGGAGTCATTTTCAAAAAATTATTTTTCACTCTTCCTCTTTGGGAAATACTGACTGTAATGCTTCGCGCTTTTCTTTTCATAGAATCTATAATTGGTTTCCATTCAACTTTTTTTGAATCTTTATTAAAAGATAAAATCAATAATTTTCGATAATTTTGTTTATGTATTTCTTTGAAAGACACAAATCCTTGATTAGTTAGAACTTTTGTATTACCACTAAAACATGTTCTCCCCCCAGAGTTAGTAATAATAGCTGAGGCCTTTTTCATAACTGGCTCCCAATCCGGATCTGTCATTTCAGCTACCAAAACTTCATCATTTTTAAAATTTCCTAATTGATCAACATTTTTAATTATATTAACCTCTCCTTGGCCAATTTTTTTACCAACTGCCTGACCACTTAAAATTTCTTCTGGCTTATCTTTTATAAAATATTCAATTAAAATATTTTTATTTTCTTGAGAAGTAACTGTTTCTGGTCTAGCCTGAACAATAAATAATTTTCCGGTTTTACCATCTTTAGCCCATTCCATGTCCATTGGTCTTTTATAATGTTCTTCTATAATTACCGTCCATTTAGCTAATTGTATTATTTCTTCATTTTTCAAAACAAATTTTAACTGATCATTCTCGGAAACATCTAAACTCTGAGTGCTAGTGGTTCCGCCGGTAGCATAAACTAATTTCTTTTCTTTAGAGCCAACATCCTTGCCAATTATAGAATTAAATTCCCTGGCCGCGCCCCGCGACCGCCTGCCTGCCGGTAGGCAAGGCGGGCAGGCCTTTTTTAAAGTTGGCTTATAAACATGATATTCATCTGGATTAACTACACCCTTAACTACATATTCTCCTAAACCATAAGCGGCATTAATTACCACAATATCCTCAAAACCAGATTCAGTGTCTACTGAAAACATTACTCCCGAAGAAGCTAAATCAGAACGGACCATTTTTTGTACCGTAATTGAAAGAGCAATTTTAAAATGATCAAATTTTTTGTCCACGCGGTAAGAAATCGCTCGATCCGTAAATAAAGAAGCCATACATCTCTTGCATGACTCTAATAGGGCATATTCGCCCTGAATATTTAAATATGATTCTTGTTGTCCAGCAAAACTAGCATCTGGTAAATCCTCTGCTGTAGCTGAGGAACGAACAGCAACATCTAGAGTTAAAGCTGATGTTTTATAAAATTTAGCTAGTTCTTTATAAGAAGCAATAATATCTTTTTCTAAATCTTCTGGAAATTTTCCGCTTAAAATAATTTCTCGAACTTTCTTACCTCGTCTTTTTAAATCAGAAATTTTATTAGTATCCAAACCTTTTAAAGCTTCTCTAATTTTTCGATCTAACTTATTATACTTTAAAAAATATCGATAAGCTTTGGCGGTAACTGCAAAACCGTTGGGCACAGGTACGCCCTTCTTCTTTAAATTAATATACATCTCGCCTAGAGAAGCGTTTTTACCGCCCACCAAAGGAACATCTTTTATGCTCAATTCATTAAACCAGAGAATGTTCTTGCTTTCTTTGCTCATAGTATTTTTAATTTTAAATTTTGTAAACATTAAATAGCATGTATGATGGGATTTGTATTATGAATTAAGGATACATAATACATTATACATAATTCATCATTCTACTTCCTGAAGCTTCACTAAATTCATATTATGCTTCTGACCCACTGGCTGACCAGTAACAATTACTACAGCGTCTCCTTTTTTAACCAATTTATTCTTTTTAACTAATTTAATTGATTTATCAATAATCTCGGAAACGGTTTTGCATTTCGGCATATTTAAAGAAAAAATACCCCAGGATAAATTTAATTGTCTTTTTACTATATCATCATTTACTAAAGCAATAATTCTGGTCTCTGGACGCAAACGAGAAATCATCCGAGCTGAATATCCAGAATTAGTAGCGACAATAATGGCTTTAGCTTTAGTATTTAAAACCAAATTTTTTACTGATTCCGGAATCGCCAAAATTTCTTCTAATTTAGATAATAATTTAGAATCAACTACATCATCATAAGGAGAATCCTCGGCTTTTTTAATAATTTTATTCATCATTTCCACGGCTTCTGCTGGATATTTACCATAAGCCGTTTCTCCAGAAAGCATCACGGCATCAGTATGATCTATAACAGCATTGGCTACATCCGAAACCTCAGCCCTAGTCGGCCTTAAATTTTCTACCATTGATTCTAACATCTGGGTAGCTACTACCACTGGTTTACCCGATTTCATGCATTTAGTAATGATATCCTTTTGAATAATAGGTACTCTTTCAATATTTATTTCTACTCCTAAATCGCCTCTAGCCACCATAATACCATCTACTTTTTCTATAATCTTATTTATTTTTTTAACTGCTTCTGGTCTTTCAATCTTAGCCATTATTTTAACTTTAGATTTGGCGTCATATTTCTTTATTAATTTTCTTAAACTAACAATATCAGACGAATCTCTGACAAAAGACAAGGCGATCCAATCAACTTTTTGTTTAAGTCCAAACTGTAAATCTTTTTTATCCTTGAGGGTTAAAACTTCATCAGTTATTTTTGCCCCTGGAATATTAACTCCTTTGTGGGAAAAAATAATGCCTGGATTAATTACCCTGCACCATACTAATTCCTTATCTAATTTTTGAACTCTTAATTCTATTAATCCATCGTGGACTAAAATCCTATTATTGATTTTTATAATTTTGCTAATATTAAAATCAACGGGAATTATTTTATTTTGTGAGCCAACTAAAAGATTATAATTAACTATTTTTTTATCAACTAAAACAATAATTTCATTTTTATCAACTCTAATTCCGCCATCACCAACATCTGCCACTCTTAATTTTGGTCCCTGTAAATCTTGCATTATCGTTAAAGGTACGTCTAATATTTCTCTAACTTTTTTGATATTTTGAATCAAATTTAAATGTCCCTCATGTGAGCCATGGGAAAAATTAAGACGACAAACATCCATGCCCGCTTTGGCCATTTTCAATAAAATTTTATAGTTAGACGATGCTGGCCCAATAGTGGCCACAATTTTAGTTCGATTCATCCCGTTAGATAACTAATTATTAGATAGAATACATTATTTATTCCCGTGTCTAAATAATTAAATTAAACTTTCTTATTTAATTATCTTACGGGATTCATATTTTTAGTCTTTAGGCAATAGACAATTAGGCAATGGGCAGATAAAAACTAATGCCTAACGCCTAATGACTAAGGCCTAATTAAATCTTAATCTTTTTAGATAAATTATAAATATAAGGTATTTCCCATTTTTCTCCATTCAGGGCCTTTAAAATACCGACAAGGGCTACAATTCCAACGACTAAACCTAAGAGCCAACCAATAAATGGAATCCAAATTACTAAAACTAAAGCAACTTCAATTATAAACAAAACAAATCCTTGACGAGCATGAAATTTTACAAATTCATCCCGACTAAATAACAAAGGGATAATGCATAATACCCAAATATAACTTAAGGCGGCTAATATTTTTTTGTTTTTAAAGATTTCATTAGCTTTTTTTAAAATTTCATCTGGTTTTTTTTCTTCAATCATAATTTTTTTTATTAATTATTAAATGGTTAAATGGTTAAATGGTTAAAATTCAGCAGTTTGGCAATTAACAGTTCAGCAATTTAACAGTTTAGCAGTTTAGTCCTCTTCATCATAAAATATCGAACCCGCTAAAAGTCCAACTAATAATCCCACGAGGCCCATAAAAATTCCTTCTAAAGATAAATAAAATATATTCCACATTTCTTTATATAAAAATAGCTTAATAACTGCTATGATAACGCCTGACATAAAACCTATAAAAGCTCCCGTAAAACCAGCTATGCGCGGTAATTGCCTTCTTTTTTTGACAATAATATAAGCAAGAATTAAAAATATTATTATTTCCAATGGCCATTTTAAATTATCTATCCAAGAAACTTTTAAAGCCAGCTCTGCTATTTTACCCGAAGCTCCTATAAAATAATTTCTAGATAAAATCAAAACATGAAACAAAACAATTAAAAAAACTGGCCAACGAGAAATTCTGATATACCAAGCCAATGTTTCTGACTCATATTCTTTTTTAACATTATCTTTGTCTATTTTTTCCTTTTTATCAAATCTAGTTTTTGGTTTTAGCTCCGCTTTATAAACACCAGGGTCTGATTCTAAATTTTTTGCTTTATCTTCTGGCTCGGCTAAGGGTTCTATTATTGGTACACCATCATGGTCTTCAACAATGCTTATTTTTTTAGGTTCAGCGTCTAAAGAATCAAAAATTTTATTTTCTAATTTTTTCTCCGGATTTAATCTAAAACTTTCAATCTTTTTTCTAAGCTCTTCTTTGTCAATTCCACCTACTCTTTCTTTTGTATTTTTAACCTCATTATTAAAATTTTTAGGTTTTAAGGGAATTTTGAAAATCTCATCATCTTTTTTTTCTTTTTCTTCAAAATCAAAAATATCATCTACGGCAT
The DNA here is from genome assembly GCA_964639335.1 of uncultured Gammaproteobacteria bacterium. GTDB lineage: Bacteria > Patescibacteriota > Patescibacteriia > UBA1558 > S5-K13 > JAIOTH01. Next base: position 30,715 of record CAZXCJ010000005.1, read on the forward strand.
ATTGATTTTCAATTTCTATTTCATCACCCTGACCCTCATCTGGATAAAAAGACATAAATATATTTAAATAAATAATTATATACTCATTATAGCAAAACCACTGGCTTTTAAAAAGTGAATCTATCAAAAAAATAAAAACGCCGAGATAAACTCGACGCTTTTGAATATGTGAATTTTACTTTCAACTTTATACTTTAAACTTTTAACTATTTTCTACATCATTCCTGGCATACCCATTCCTCCGCCCATTGAAGGCATAGCTGGGCCATCGCCATCTTTGCTTGGTAAATCAGCTACCACTACTTCCGTAGTTAAAAACAAAGCGCCAACAGAAGAAGCATTTTGCAATGCTGAACGAACAACTTTAGTCGGATCAACAACGCCAGCTTTTACTAAATCCTCAAATTTATCTATTCTGGCATTATAACCATAATTAATATTTTCATTTTTTTTCACTTCATCCACAACAACAGAGCCATCCTTACCGGCATTAATAGCGATTTGTCTAATCGGCATTTCAATGGCTTTCTTTAATATATCTAAACCAACTTTTTCTTCACCATCTACTTCGACTTTTTCTAAATCCTTAGAAGCTCTCAATAAAGCCACTCCGCCACCAACTACAATACCCTCTTCTACGGCAGCCTTGGTTGCCGATAAAGCATCGTCAATTCTATGCTTTTTTTCTTTCATTTCTGTTTCAGTTGCGGCTCCGACTTTTACTACCGCTACTCCGCCAGACAGTTTAGCCAGTCTTTCTTGTAATTTTTCTTTATCAAAATCAGAATCAGAAACTTCAATTTCTTTTCTAATATGTTTAATTCTGTCTTCTAAAACTGATTTATCACCCTTGCCTTCTATAATAGTAGTGTTTTCTTTAGTAGCTACAATTTTTCTGGCCTGACCCAACACATCAATTTCAGCATTTTCTAATTTTAAACCCACTTCTTCAGAAATAACTTTAGCACCAGTTAAAATGGCAATATCCTCTAACATTTCTTTACGTCTATCGCCAAAACCAGGAGCTTTAACCGCCAAAGCATTAAAGCTGCCTTTTAATTTATTAACTACTAGGGTAGCTAGGGCCTCGCCTTCAATTTCATCAGCAATAATAACTAATTCTTTTTTACCTGACTGAGCAATCTTTTCCAATAGAGGCAAAAATTCTTTTAAAGAAGAAATTTTTTGGTCTGTAATCAAAATATAAGGATTTTCATATTCAGCTTCCATTCTGTCTGGATTAGTAATCATATAGGGTGAAACATAACCCTTGTCAAATTGCATACCCTCTACTACTTCCTTGGTAATACCAAAACTTTGAGATTCTTCTACGGTAATAACTCCGTCCTTGCCGACTGAATCCATGGCTTCAGCAATTACCTGACCAATTTCTGGATCATTGGCAGAAATGGAAGCTACTTGAGCAATCTCTTCTTTGGACTCAACTTTTTTGGAAATATTTTTTAAATTGTCAATTAAAAAATTTACTCCTTTTTCAATTCCAATTTTTATTTCTAAAGGATTTGTTCCAGCAGTAACATTTTTAATTCCTTCAGCAATAATGGCTTGGGCTAAAATAGTAGCTGTGGTAGTTCCATCTCCAGCCACCTCAGCTGTTTTAGAAGCAACTTCTTTAACCATTTCCGCTCCAATATTTTCAAATTTATCTTCTAATTCAATGTCTTTGGCCACGGTCACTCCGTCTTTAGTAATAGTTGGAGAACCAAAACCCGTTCCTAAAACCGCATTCCGACCCTTAGGGCCCAAGGTGACTTTAACTGCATCAGCAAGCTGATCAACTCCTTTTTTAATTTTTTGCCGAGCTTCTTCATTGTACTTAATTTGTTTTGCCATATGTTTAGTTCGTAGTCAGCCTGCCTGCCGGCAGGCAGGTGGTTAGTAGTTCGTAAAAAATTAAACTCCCAACTGCTCTCTACTTTTTATTAATTATTAAATTTTAAATTTCGTACAGACGAGGCGTCGCCTCGTCTGTACTTTTAACTAATTATAGCTATCACATCACTTTGGGCCATAACTAAAACTTCTTCTCCATCCATTTTAATTTCATCTGGAGAATACTTTCGAAATAAAATTTTATCACCAACCTTAACCTGCATAGGAATTTTATTCCCCTGTTCATCAATTTTACCTGGACCAACAGCAATTACCTCGCCTTTTTGTGGTTTTTCCTTATCTACTGTATCTGGCAAAACAATTCCGCTCTTGGTTTTTTCATCCTCTACTAATCTTTTGACAATAATATTGTCAAATAATGGTTTTAATTTTCCCATAATTTTTTAATATTAATTTTAAATATACTAATATGCGATACTAATATGCTAATTAATACCAATTATGCGAATACAATACTAATCTTTAAAACGCCTAAGCTAGTAAAAATCTATTCGCATCATATTTGTATTATTGGTATACATTCGTAGATTGGTATTATAATAATTTGTATCTTAGCACTCTCAATACTAAAGTGCTAACTGTATTGTTTATAATATGCTAACATAAAAAATTTGTCAAATCAAATCTTGACAAATATCACTCGTAATGATAAAAAGGAATCAATAAAAAAATAAATTGGAGGAAAAATGATTGCTGCTATCTTACTAGCTCCTAAAATTGCTAGTGTTGTATTTTGTATTGTAGGAACAATTCTTTTTCTTTTCGGAATCTTTTGCTCTTGTTCTGCTAAGAAAAAAAATATTAAAATCAATAAAAAAATTATCCCCCTAGGACTTTTAATTGTCCTCCTAGGAATAACAATTTCGCAATAAACGGAGGTAAAATGTCTGAAAAAATATTTCTTTTTATTACCGGGATGATAATGTTCATTATTGGAATTGTGGTCTTACTTATCGCTAGAAAAAAATACATTTCTGCCCATCAAAAATCAATCGAATTCCCATTGCCCAAACACATAAACAACAAGGGTAATATATTCTTCTTCATAGGAATATTCCTTATTGTACTGTCATCGCTTTTAAAATAATCAAAAAACAAGCTCGGAAATCCCCGAGCTTTTTTTATTATATAATTTTCTAATGCCTATTGCCCAACACCTACCCGCCATAATTTTATAAAAATTAAGGCGGGCTAACGCCTAAATATCCAAATTCTTCACACTAGTAGCATGAGTCTGGATAAATCTTTTCCTATGATCAACATCTGAGCCCATTAATCTTTCAAAAACTTCATCTGCTTCGGCCACATCTTCAACAGAAACTCTTTTCATTTTTCTGGTCTCTGGATTCATGGTGGTCTCCCATAATTGTTCTGGATTCATTTCTCCTAAGCCTTTATATCTTTGAATATTAAATTTACTTGCCGAAGCCTTGGTGGAGGCAGTTTTTTCACTTTCTTTCTCATCTAAATTCTCAACTTCTCCTTCCTCTGCTGTTTCTTCCGTAGTTGATTCTTTAATTTCTTCTAAATCAATTTTAATTCCCCAATCCTTCATTGTTTGCTTTAATTCCTCATCAGTATAAATCCACTTTGTTTCTGAGCCCTTTTTAATTTGATATAAGGGCGGTTGAGCAATATAAATATGACCAGCATGAACCAAGTTTGGAAAATATCTATAAAAAAAGGTCAATAATAAAGTTCGAATATGTGAACCATCAACATCCGCATCAGTCATAATTACTATTTTATGATAACGCAATCTTTCAATATTAAAATCTTCACCAATATTAGTACCCAAAGCAATAACCATGGATTTAATTTCTTTATTGGCCAACATTTTATCTAAACGAGCTCTTTCAACATTTAAAATTTTACCACGCAAAGGCAAAATGGCTTGGGTATTTCTATCTCGACCCTGCTTAGCGCTTCCACCAGCTGAATCACCCTCAACAATAAATAATTCTGAGTCCTCTGCTTTACGAGAAGAACAATCTGCTAATTTTCCTGGCAAAGTAAAGCCCCTCAGGGCTCCTTTTCTAATAACAGCATCACGGGCTGAACGAGCTGCTCTACGGGCCTGCGAAGCAATAATACATTTTCCTAAAATTGCTTTAGCATCATTAGGGTGCTCGTTTAAAAAAGCTGAAAAATAATCCTTACAAATCGCATAAACTGACGAACGAGCTTCAATATTTCCTAATTTGGCCTTGGTCTGTCCTTCAAATTGCGGATCTCTTATTTTTACAGAAATAACAGAAGTTAAACCCTCTTTAACGTCTTCAGAAGTTAGGCTAGCGTCTTTATCTTTTAAAATATTATTTTCTTTAGCATAGTCATTTAAGGTCTTTAAAACTGCTGTCTTAAAACCAGTTAAATGCATGCCGCCTTCCACAGTATGAATATTATTAGCAAAACTATAAATACTTGTCCGGAAATCTCTACAATATTGCAAGGCTATTTCAACTCCCACATTATCTTTTTCCTTAGAAACATAAAAAACATTTTTTTGATCAACCTCGTTATTAACATTCAAATGCTTAACATAAGAAGCAATACCGCCTTCAAAATAAAAAGTATAGGATGGACAATCTACTCCTTTAATTTGTTCTCCTCTCTCATCTATTACTTTTATACTTACTCCTTTGGTTAAATAGGCCTGTTGTCTTAAATGATTTAATATTGTTTTTAAATCAAACTCTAAAGTAGAAAAAACTTCAGAATCTGGCTGGAAAATTTGAGTAGTACCAGTACCCTTTACATTCTTACCAGTCATTAATTTAGTAGATGGCTTGCCTTTTTTATATTCCTGATACCACAATTTTCCATTTCTCTTAACTTCGCTCCTCATCCAGGATGACAAAGCATTAACTACACTAACGCCTACACCATGTAAACCACCAGAAACCTTATATCCCTCTCCGCCAAATTTGGCTCCAGCATGCAAAGTAGTCATAACAGTTTCTAAAGCGCTTTTTTTACTAACCTTATGTTTATCTACAGGAATGCCCCGTCCATTATCTGATACAGAAACCTTATTTCCTTTTAAAAGTTTAACCTCAATTTCATCACAATAATCAGCCATAGCCTCATCAATGGCATTATCAACTGCTTCCCAAACCAAATGATGCAAACCCTCGCTAGCTGTATTTCCAATATACATACCAGGCCTTCTGCGTACTGGGTCTAAACCCTTTAAAACAATAATTTCTTTGGCTGTATAAGATCCTTTTTTAGCTTTAGGAGCGATTGGTTTTGTCGTTGTTTTGGGCATATTTTAATGATAAATAAAAGAAGAATTTACAAAAATTCTACCTCTATTTTAGCAAAAAAATGCCTGAAAATCAAGCATTTTTTTGTTTATAAAAAAAATTTAAACTAAATTTATCTATCAAAAACTTTCTTGCTTTCTTTATTTTCTTTATTCTTTTTGTTTTCAGCTTTCCCTAATAAATTTTTATCAACTAATTTAAACTCTACTCTAATGCCTTTGGACTTAGAAGCAATAGAATTATAAATTAAAGCAAAAACATAGCCAATAATCCAAAAAAAGACATAAAAGAAAACAATACTGGCAAAAAGTCCAGATAATTGCTCTTGCCAGCTCATTTGTAAATTATATCCACCTCCCATTAAGTTTAAAACTAAATTTATACTGCCAAATATCAAAACAATAATAGCCACAATTAAAGAAAAATATTTAGCTAAGCCAGTGGGCACAATTTTTTTTATTTCATACATAAAAGTAAATTATGAATTATGAATTATAAATTTTGATTAAATTTCGAATTCAGAAATTTTGAATTAATTTAAAATTGAATAATTAAAAATTCACTCGAAATTCTAAATTCTAAATTAAAAATTCTAAACTAATCTCTAATATTAACCTTGAACTCTGTGACCAGCACTTCTTTAACCTGTTGCATAATTTTTTCTACTTCTGCGCTAACTAAAGTTTTTTGTAAATTATGAAAAATAATATGAAAAGCCAAAGACTTCTTATTTTTCTCTATATTCTGACCCTCATAAACATCAAATAAATCCACATTTATAATTAAAGGTGAGAGGGCATTAATTCTTTCTTCAATATCTTGCCATTTAGCACTATAATTAACAATCATGGAAATATCTTGCACCATAGTTGGATATTTGGAAATCTCCTGATATTTTTTGTTTTCCTTAATATATTTCAAAATTATATCTAAATTTAATTTTGCATAAAAAACCTTTTTTTCTATATCAAAATTTTGCAAAATGCCTTTTTTAACTTCTCCCAAAAAACCAATGAACTGATTATCGCAAATATATTCTAAACAGGACTCCTTTTTTATCAATTTCTGCTCAGTCATATTGGCCCGATAATTTAAATTTAATTTATCTAATATTGAATTAAAATCGCCTTTAAACTTTAAAAACTTATTATTGTCCCCCACCCAGATAAAATCCATAGTTTTGCTCTGTTGAGGCAAAAATTGTTGAACGTCTTTCTTAATTTTAAAATCGCCTTCTTTTTTCTGAAAAACTCTACCAATTTCAAATAATTTAAAATTATTAAAATATCTTAAATTGTCTTGAACATTTTTTAAAAGATTTAAAAACAAATCATTGCGCAAATATTTCAAATTTTTAGATACTGCATTAGCTATACTAATATAATCATCTGGATGACCAAGAACCTTTTGAATATCATCCTCTGAAACCATGGAATAATTATAAACCTCATTATATCCTAGAGCCAAAGACACGAAATCTTTCAATTTTTTTTCTAAACCCAAAATTTTATCCTGGTAATTTGCTGACAGTTTTATTTTTGGAGCTTTAATTTCAATATTATCATAACCATAAATACGGGAAATTTCCTCTATTAAATCCTCGGGAATGCTAATATCGCCCGTGCTACGATAAGAAGGAATCGAAACCTCTAAACGATCCCTTTTCTCTTTTATTCCAAAATTTAACTTTTTCAAAATATCAACAATTGTCTTGGTGGGCAATTTTTCACCTATTTTTTTATTTATAAAATCAAAATCTAAATCTATAACAATCTTCCCTTTTTTAGAATAATCCTTGTCTATAATTTTACTAGCCACAAAACTATTTACATTTAATTGTTGAATTAATTCAATTGCACGCATCATTGCCTGCTGAGCTAAATTAGGATCTAATCCCTTTTCAAACCTTGTACTGGAATCTGTCCGTAAACCCAAACGAGCCGAAGTTCTTCTAATACCTACTGGCTCAAAATTAGCCGCCTCAATTAAAATAGATGTGGTATCATCTTTAATTTCACTATTTAAACCCCCCATTACGCCTGCTAGAGCAACTGCTCGCTGACCATCACAAATTAATAAATCATTTTGGTCTAATTTTCTTTCTTCTTCATCCAAACTAATAAATTTCTCACCTACTTGCCCGTCTGCCATAGCTTTCTTGACTTCCGTAGCTTTCTTGACTTCCGTAGCTTTAGCGAAGGAAGTAGCGAAGGAAGTAGCGAAGGAAGTAGCGAAGGAAGTAGCGAAGGTGGAGGATTTTTGCACAATTATTTTTTCATCTTTGATTTCTCTAATATCAAAAGCATGTATCGGCTGTCCTAATTCCAACATTACAAAATTGGTAATATCTACAATATTATTAATAGAGCGAATGCCTACTTTTTCTAAACTATTAGCCAACCACTCTGGAGAAGGGCCTACTCGTATATTATCCATAATAACTCCCATATATCGCGGACAGGCTTCCTTATCTTTAATCTGTACTTCTAGTTTGTGCTTTTTTTTAATTTTAAATTTAAAAGGAAAAATTAAGGACTTAAAACGAACATTTAATAAAGCTGCTAAATCCCGAGCAATACCATAATGACCCCAAAGGTCTGGCCTATTGGTTAAGGACTTATTATCTATTTCAAAAATAATATCATTTAAATTTAGGGCAGAAATAATATCCTGGCCAACTTGAGATTTATCTATGTCTAAATCTGCAATTCCGCCCTCAATTATATACTTAGAGGGTAAGCCGATTTCTTCAGCCGCACATATCATTCCTTCTGATTCTACTCCTCTGATTTTAGCTTTTTCCAAAACAACTAAATCACCCTCGCCATGCCATCTTACTTTAGCCCCCAGCGTAGCTAAAGCAATTATCATATTTTCTTTTAAATTATTGCCCCCACAAACTATTTTAAAAGAACCTTTTTTACCGGCACTAACATCACAAACTTTTAATTTGTTAGCATTGGGATGCTTGTTTATTTTTTTAATTTGACCAACAATTATATTTTCTAAATTATCTGCTTGACGACGAAAGCTATCCACTTCTACAATAGACATGGTTATCTTTTCGGCCAATTCTTCTGCAGACAATTCATTTGGTATATCTACATAATTTTTCAGCCAATTTAAGGAAACATTCATCCCGTTAGATAATTATTTATAATAATATTCATATTCTTAATTCAAATTT
>CAZXCJ010000006.1:0-39072 GCA_964639335.1 uncultured Gammaproteobacteria bacterium
ATGAGAACGTGATTTTTTCCCCTTACCAACTGCATGTCTTCTTTTTGCCATATAAATAATATTATAGATTATAAGATATTCTAGCCTTTTATTGGGATAAAATCAAGGGCTTGATTAGATTTTAATATATTTTCATAAAGCAAAAAACAGGGTTTTAAACCCTGCTCTTACACGATGGGGTCACATCGTAGATGTTATTATAACTAAGATATTAGAGATGGACAACATTTCCATTCCTAAGGTATTAACAAGATAAAGAATTGGCAGAGAGGTTTTAAACTTTGTTTAGTTATAACCTTTCTTAACTTCTTATCCTTACTTATTCCGTAAAAATATTGCAAAAACAGTTAAACTACGATTTTTCTGGAAATTTACTGGGAATATTTCCATATTGTAAAGTAGCTTGATGTAAATCCCACAATGTTTTCGGATGATTTATAATTGTTTGTGGTTTTTCAGAAAAAAATGATAAAATATTTTTTTTTGGGTCAGGCTCATCGTCTCTACCATAATGATGAGGGTGGTTAGTAAAAACTAATAAGTTAAATATATCTTTACCATCACTTGTCTTTTTAATCCTATCTACTGTTTCCGAGATTTTATTTGGAGAGGGCATCTTCATTATTTTTAAAGCCATATTAGGTGAGAGATTAACATCTATAAAAACGACTAAAGGGTAACTACTCTTTTTAGCCGAGGCCTGATTTATACATTTACCAACCCTCAATCTAACCTTATCGTCCGTAATTCCCAAATTAAAGCGACCCAAAATACCATCTCTTTTTTTACTTTTTGCTTCAACAGATATTTTTTGTCCCGTATCTTTATGGATAGCAATAAATTCTGGATGTTTTCCACTCCTATCTTTTTCATTCTCAAATTTAATATCAAAACCAGCTCTTATACAAGTAGCTGTCACAAATAATTCATATCTAGCTCCGTGAAACTGGTCTGAAAGTTTTAATCTCCTAATAATATCTTCTTGAATTGCCTTGTGATGTTCTAAAATATATAAATCATAAGCTAATGATAAATAAGCACTAAAAACACCATTTGGCACTACACTATAAATACCATCCTGTCCCTTCGTTTGCTTAAGTTGAAAATTACATACTCTTTCATACCATTTTAATATCTCGTGCCTTTCCTCAGGAGGTTTCTTTAATTCTGCATCACCCCAACTTCTACCCAAAATATCTTTTATATAGTCCATTAAAAAATCAGTAAAGGTCTTCCACTTTTTTGAAAAACCCACCCGACTCCCAACTGCAACAAACTTAGACTCTCTATGATTGACGTGTATGATAGGACGTATTTTCCCATATTTCTCTTTTCTTTCAATTTCGTTTTTTTGTTGTTTTTTTAATATTTCAGAAAAATCCTGCATATTATTTATTTATAAACTCTATATTTTTATAATTTTTTCTAGGATTTTTGCAATTTGGACATCCATAATCAATAGGATATTGCTTGATATAATAATCTACAAATTTTGCTATATGTAATATCCAAAATAAAGAAAACTTAGGTTCATAACGAAGTGGTTTTCCTTGAAACCCACAGGCATTACATTTAATTTCGCTCCATTTAGCTGGCTTTTGTATATTAAAATAATTGTGATATTTAATAGCTATTATAAACAAGTAAATTTCTAACACAGAAAATATCAATAAAATTATCGCTAAAATTTTATTTTTCTCCCAAAATGTAAAAACTAGAACTATAAAAATAATCGCAAATAGAATTGGTTTAAATATCTTTTGAACTCCTTCCATAATATATAAAATTATTAGTTAATTATTTATTACTATTTTTTTACTTTTATAGTCTTGATTACTTTCCTAACCATTTTTTTATTTTCGATAGCACGTCTTAAATCACGCCTCAAAGTACCTAATTCATAATCACTTAAATTGTTTTCTTTCTGATAATTCCTAAACCATTCTTCTTCTTTCTTTGAAACATAATCACCCTGCTTGGCAACCATTTCTCCCCATTTTTCATCATCTCCCTCTAAATATTTTGAAGGGTAAATTTCCCTAGCTTCTTTAAACCATATCTCTGTCATTTCTAAATTTTGTTTGAATAAATTTTCAAAATCTACTTGCATAAATTTACTTTAATCTATTTTATAACTCCCCAGCACCTATCTTATATAAATCATCATCAGTTATACCGAGTGACAAACTTTCAAATAATTCCATCAAATTAGCCCAAGTAACTTCCCATCTTTTACCATCAAAATCTACATACCAAATCCGACCACTTTGTTCTACTTGTAATAATAACTTACCCTTAAGTCTATTCCCTGTAGCTGAAGTCCAATTATCACTATGTAAAGGAATCTTTTCTAAATCGCTATTTGATATACCTAAAGCAAAATTCTCAAATAGAGACAACGCATTTGTAAATGTCACTTCGTATCTTTTACCATCAAAATCTACATACCAAATTCTTCCTCTATCTTCAACTTGTAATAAAAGCTTTCCTTTTAATCTATTTGTTAATCCCATATCTATAGTTGTAGCGGGCTCGTTTTCTGTTGTATTATCATTGGAGAGCTTATATTCATATTTCCACATTTTACCCTCTGATATATTGCGATATTCATCTGCAGTTCGAATAGATAAATAATAAGACCCTTCTTCTCTGAACATGATAAAGGGGTGAATAAACTGTAAGTAATTTTTTTTGTATGAACCTGAGGTTTCATAACTATAAATTTCTGGATATTTAAAATCAATTGTTGCCATCGCTTGGCCATCATTCCAGCGCACTCTATAATAAGCAATGTCATAGTAAGTTTCATCTGGTAAAATTATGCCAAACATAATTTTTTGAGGATGGTATGGATATGACTTATTCTTGTTGTATTCAATTTTATTACACATATCTGGTGTAATATTATAATTTGTTTGTGGATTACCAAATTTGTTTGTCCAAGTATACCATTTGCTACAATCATAAATTACTAATCTTGCAGCAGAAATATCTGGTGGAGTAATATCATCTTGAATACTTACTGACGGTATTTCAATGATTGGCTTTTGCTCAATGATTTCTTGTTGATATTGACTTCCTAAAATTCCAGACAACCAATTTTTAATACTATTAACAGATAAAATATAATTCATTGAATCCAATAATCCACTAATAGCCATCGTAGGGATACCAATGAATTGCTCTATAGAATTATAAGAAGAACCACCGGAATTTCCATGTTCTAATAATGCTGTTGTTTTGATATAATTTTGTGTTTCGTCTGAACTACTACCAAAACCACTAAAATCACCAGAAGTATAAGTTATTGTTGAGCCACCAATGCTTGGAAATCCCAATATTTCAATTTTATCTCCGAATTGTAAATTATCAGAATTAGAGTTCCAAATATTAACATAAGGATAAGATTTATTAGTTGGATTATCTAAATACAAAATAGCGGCATCCATATCATTTGAAGTAGTATAATATTTCACATCTGCTAAATTTGGATTTGTTTCGGTTCCAAAATTTGGCTCTTCACCAATTGATTCAACAAAGCCGATGAAACAAGTATCAATTACTCCACCATAATCATCAGTAACAAGGTGCTCATTAGTCAAAATAATTCCCTTAGGGTCAATAATGGTACCTGAGCCACTATACCAACCACCATAATCATCAGGACATACGATTTGTACCGTAGAATCAATTTGATTTTGAGTAACAGCATTACTAGAACTAGAAAGAAGTAATCCAAAGACTATAAATAATAAGAATAATAATGTTTTTTTCATAATATTTATTTAATATTTATATTTTAATCATATATTGTTTATGACAGAAGGGACAGTCAAAAGGAAACTGACCTAAAAGATAACCTAGATGCTCTGCTTTTATAGAACTTTCAATATTATTACCACATTTAAGACAATATTTTGTATCCCCTGTTATCTCTAATCTACTAGAAGATGTTGATGTTGAAAAAGACAAAGATGATATTTGATCGTTACCACGATTACTTAGAGAACTCCGACTTGTTGATTCAGAAAAACCCGTCCATAGACCACCTGCTTCTGCCCGTATACTGTCTGCTAAGGTTTCATAATCTTCACGCTGTTCTTTCGTATACTCTTCCTTAAACTCACTATCTAACATATCTAACGGACTAGTAAATGCTTGGATTTTACTACATTTACTTTTTAAATCATTTACAATCTCTTCGTGAAGTTTTTCTTTCTTATCATTCTCAAAATAATCAGAATCGTCTACACAAAAAATCATTTCAAAATTTTTGAATTTTTTTCCAATTTTTTCTAACGAATCCAAAACAGATTCAAATGCAACACAATCCTGATCTTTTTCAAATGTTGTTTTCCACACCGTCTTTAAGGGAGTATATGGGGCCCTTAATAAGAGAGCTCTTTTCAGACCCAGATTTATCAATCTATCTGTTAAATCTATTGAATATATATTTTTATTATTAAAAATTTCCTCCACTACTTTTTTAGTAGAAATATATTGTTTTTCAATTCCTCCTTTTATTTCTCGTTTACTTTTATTTAAGGATTTTAATATTATTTTTGAACGTTTTGATTTCTTCTTTTTTATCTCTTCAGAAATCAAATTATTTATTTTAACTTCTATTTTCTTTTTTAAATCTCCAAAACCGTTTCTTAAAACAGTAAGTATTTCCATTCTTATATTTTCTGGCATTACCAATATCATTTTATCCGCATTTAGTTGTTTTTTAATTTTTTCTAAAACAAGTAAGTCCTGTTTCTCAACTTGTTCAAGTGCACAATTTATAAAAACACTTGTATCTATAAATACTATTTTTTTAACTACTGCTTTTTTCATAAATTTTAATTAAAGATTATATTATCATTTTATCATTTATCTATAATTAATTCTAACCTATTATTAAGGGTATCAAAAAAAGCCCTTGAATAGGGCATTTTGTCCCTCAACTTCCCGAGCTAAGCTCGGTTCGCTCGGGACATCTTCGCTCATCTCAATTTCTAACGAAATCGAGTTGAGCTCGATGGGGTGCCTTAGTGCAGGATGTTGGGACTAAAATTATAAATACTATTGACAAAAATGATACTTAAAAAAATATAAAATATTTATTTCGTAATCAAGGCCCGCGAAAACAAATAAAGGGTCTTTTTTATTTTAAAAACCTCGAATACATAACTAACTCAAGGTTATAATAATTTAATATTAATTTTATCTATAAGAATAAGATTCACAATTATGAACAATTCCGTAACATTTTGTTTGCCACTCATCTAAAGATAAAGAACTTTCTTTTAAACCAAAACATCCACAACTTCGAACCTCAGTACCCTCCCCGCTAGTATAATCACATTTTTTAGGAAAAAGAAATACTATTAACAAAATTAAAATCAATAGAACAAAAACACTTTTTTTACTTCTTAACTTATTTCTTTTTTTAAAAAATATTATTAAAAAAATGACTAAGATAATTAATAAAATTGGCAAAATTGATAAAATTTTATAATGGACAGCATACCTTCTAGCAATAAAACCCGCACACATGGCATTAGTAAAAGCACTCCAACCCTGAGCATGACAATTAATTTTTAAATCTTTAACCATTGTATATCCCAATGGACATTCATTACTTTCTAAACTATACTCGTCACTTCCTAAATAGCTCTCCCAACCACTTGGCTTTTTGCATTCCTGACATTCGTCACCTTCGTTAAACCAAGCACACTCTTTGGTTTTCTGATTAACAATTATTTGAGATGCCGACATTGTAGCTTGGGAAATTTGCGGAATTAATAAAACAAATAATAAGCTTATTACAAAAAACAATTTTAATTTTTTCATATATTTAAAATTACTTATATTTTAATTATAGCATAATAGTTCTAACCTATCATTAGGGGTATCAAAAAAAACCCTTGAATAGGGCATTTTGTCCCTCGACTTCCCGAGCTAAGCTCGGTTCGCTCGGGACATTCGACTTTTCTATTATAATAAATAAAAGATAAGTCGAATGGGGTGAGTGATGGGATTTGAACCCACAACCACTGGCACCACAAGCCAGTGCTCTACCATTGAGCTACACTCACCACAGTATGAATTTTCAATTACCAATTTTAAATTTCAATTTAAATCTGAATTTAATAATTTTCAATTAATTTAAAATTTTAAATTCAAAATTGATAATTCCACGAAGTGGGTATGGTACCCTTGCTAGGAATCGAACCTAGATCCACGGCTTAGAAGGCCGTTGTTCTATCCGTTGAACTACAAGGGCGTCAGGCGAGTCGGGCGGGGAAGGTTTACCCTACACTTATGAATGAAATGAATATAGTGTGGGGCCGTTGTTCTATCCATTGTCGAAGATCCTCCGCAGTTCCGCTGAGCGGAACGAGGGGGAAACTACAAGGGCGTCAGGCGAGTCGGGCGGGGAAGGTTTACCCTGTTAAATTCTTCTCTATTTAACAGGGTGAACCCCGCACTTACGAACGAAGTGAGTATGGTGCGAGGCTGTTGTTCCCTGCCTACGCTCTTCCTCCTACGCTTTTCAAGCTTCGGAGGACAAGTCGAGCTACGGCAAGGTAAATATCCACTACCTATCCTGAGTATAATTGAAAATATTAACCCACAATATTGATCCTTTTCAATCCTATTAAACTATTCCTCAATTAGTCAATTAAACAATTAATAAGGTCCTCTTAATATACCAGAAAAATCAAAAAAGTCAACCCTGTTAAATAATCTTAAATTTTTTTATAAAATTTAAGATTAAGATTTTAAAATAATATTATACTATAAAAATAAAATTAATAAAAAGTAAAGATTATTAAAAATTAATTCACTATACCCTTTTTAAATCTTATTTAACAGGGTCAACCACGTTCCCTAAAGGGACTGAATCAATCTTTAGACCTCTTTTTCCGATTTTTTATATTAACAGCTTTTTTAATTGCTCTTTCTTTTAAAACTTTTTGCTGATTCGGATTTTTTAAACCCATACCGTGCATAACCATTTCTGAATTTTTCGGCTTTTCTGTAGGCACTTTTTGCTCATAAACTTCCTCTTCATAACAATAAACACATAAGCCATTCATAAAAACTGGCTCTTCTCCACATTTTTGACACATTCCCTCCTTTTTTTCATCTTGGTTTTTTAAATTTTCCTTTTCCATAAAAATCAATTAATTATATCTATATTATAACAATTAAGCATATTTTTATCTATCTCTTGCATAAAATATTTTGCTATACTACAATTTAGACGGTTGTCTAAATATCTAATTAACTTCTTATGGTTTTAAACCAAACTTTAAGTGCCTTATCAGATCCAACTAGAAGAAAAATTTTGGATTTATTAAAAAGAAAAGATTTAGCTGCTGGCGAAATAGCTAAAAATTTTAATATTGCCCTTTCCTCTGTTTCTCATCATCTGAATATTTTAAAACAAGCTGATTTAATTAGTTCACAAAGAAATGGACAACAAATAATCTATTCTTTAAATTTAAGCGTTTTTGAAGAAGTCGCTAAAATTTTAATTAATTACTTTAAAAAATAAATCAGCTTTCAATCATTAGCTGATGGCTGAAAGCTGATAGCTAAACGCTAATCCTATGAAAAATCCCATTCAACCAAAATTAAAAACAGAAATATTGCCCATTTTACTAATCATTTTTTCAATTGTTTCTTCTTTATATTTATTCCAATTAATGCCTGAAAAAATTCCTGTCCGTTGGAATTTTGAAGGGCAAGTAGATAGATTTGGAAATAGCTCCTCCCATATCTTAATAATTAATTTAATTTTAATTGGCCTATATTTATTATTTATCTTTTTGCCTTGTATAGATCCTAATAAAAAAAGATATGCTGAATTTAAAAAAATATATCATATCTTTAAAAATATCCTCTTGTTATTTATGGCTGGTATTTTCTTTTTAACCAATTTAAATGCCGTTGGATATAGTATAAATATCAGCATATATATTCCGCTTTTTGTAGGAATTTTATTTGTGATTATTGGAAATTATATGGCTAAAATCAAAATGAACTGGTTTATGGGCATACGTACTCCGTGGACCTTGTCATCAGAAGATGTCTGGAATAAAACTCATCGTCTTGGTGGTAAATTATTTATGCTCTCTGGTGTTTTAATTGCCCTTACTGGATTTTTACCAACTAATTATAGAATGCTCATATTTATTTTAGCGATTGGGTTAATATTAATAGGAACTATTGGGGGCTCTTATTTTATTTATAAAAAACATAAATAATTATCCTAAATTCATATATTGTCTATATAAAAAATAAAGAATCATAAAAAATTAATATAATAAAATTGACATTATTTTTAAAAAAATATAATATAAAAATAAAATAAATTCTGGAGGAACCAATGAAAATAATAAGGGAAACTAAAAATTTGCGGATAATTTTCAGATATAAAGATGATGAAGAATATAATAAAATTATTAACAATCATCTATCTGGTCTGAAAAAAACTCATGATAAGTATGCCGGAGTGGCTTCAGTGCACTTCCAAAACTTAAAAGATTTTAATAAAGCTATTAAAATCTTAGAAAAAATTTAAAAAAATAATTTTACAGGGGATATCTTATGATACTCCCTGTTTTTTATTTATTAAACCAATAATCAAAAAAATTATAGCTAATCCACTCCAATAAGTCCAAAAATAATGGTCAAAAAAACTGATCAATAATATTACTATTAAGCTTAATCCTAAAATAAATTTTAAAATCTGTTTATTTTTTAAAGCTAAAAGTAAAAAATAAAAAATAAAACTAAAATAAATTAAAAATCCTAAAATACCTAATTCAATTAAAACCAATAAATAAACATTGTGTGCCGGCTGATATTGCCAGACACTTAAACTATTATCTACTTTATTAAAAACAGCTGGAATATAATTATTTATTCCTTGGCCAAAAATAAAATTAGTGCTTAATAATTTTTTTGCCTGAACCTCTAAAATTTGTCTTTCTTGTGTGGATTTAATTTCTAATCTATCTTGTCCAAGTAAACGACTCTGCATTAAATCTTGAAAAAACACAAAATTCATTGCCCCAACTAAAATTAAAACTCCTAAAATTGAAAAAAGCTTACCCAGTAATTTTTTTTGATAAGCATAGAAAAATAAAAAAATTAAAGCTATAACTAAAGCTAAGATTGCGCTACGGGAAAAAGTAAAAATTAAAACCTGGCTAAAAATTATTAAAACTGGCCAAAACAAAAAATAATACCTAGGTTTTTTCTGTTGTAAATAAATGCCTATTGAAAATAAAATAGCTATTACAATAAAACCTCCTAAAATATTTGGATGAGAAAATCCACCATAAACCCTTAAAAAACGACCAAAACCCCCTTCTAAAACGGAAACTCCGCCTTGATATGCCGACTGGCCGGCAATTCCTAAATATTTATTAGCCAAAACATTTTGAGAAAAAAATTGGTAAAAACCTAAGGCGCAATGTAAAAAAATACTGGCTATAAAAGATATAAAAAGTTTAAAATAATTAAAATTCAACCGGGAAATAATTAAAAACAACAGAACAAGTTCTACTAATTTTCCCAAGCCATAAAAATACATTTCATAATTTAAAACATTAAAATATCCTAGCAAAGAAATTATTAATAAAACTATCGGCAATAAATATATTTTTTTAAACTTATCTGTCCGTAAAAAAAATAAAGCCAAAAAAATTAATAATAATAAAACCGCCTCGCTGACATAAATAGCCAACTTTCCATACTCAAAAACTTCTCCGCCTAAACTTAAATATTTATAAATATATCTAGTTTGCCAAGGAATTAAAAATACAAAAATATACAATAGATATTCTATTAATCTGCCCAACTTATAATTTTTGCTCTTAGTTATCAACATATAAATAAGTAACTTGTAACTTGTAATCAGTACCTAGTAGCTGGAAATTTTTTTATAAAACAAATCTCTAATCTCTTTCCGGCTATCTTTTTCGTGAAACTTCAAAATATTGTCTTTAACTATTACATCTGTATTATTTTCTTTTAAGCGAGAATTTTTATTATGATAAATTTTAAATAATTGTATTTTTTTAAAAACCAAATTAAAAAATTTTCCTAAACAATTATCAAAAAATAATTCTTTAGTTCCACTGACAAAAATACTCAATTTATTTTCCTTAATTATCCAATTATCAACAATTTTTGAAGGAGAAAATTGCGGTAAAAACTCTTTTAACCACTGATTGGCTTGATAAAAATTATTCGCATAATTTCTATCAAAAATTAAAACAAAATCAGCTAACCAATAATAAAAATGAATATCTCTTTCATAAGTTAGATTTTTTAAATCTAAATTACTAGTGCTAATGTAAAAACTCAAACAAATCCTGTCTTTTATTTTTTTGCCGTGCCTTCTCATTTTCAAAATATGTAATAAAATAGTAATCCAAAAACGTGAAAACCAAATATATTTATCTTTAATAATAATAAAAAAATCTATATCACTATCTTCTTCGGCGTTAAAATAAGGAATTGAATTACATAAAAATACAGCCCGAACAAAAGGAATAAATCTAATAATTCTTACTGCTTTCAGTGCTTTTTTCCACTTCTTAATACTATAATCTCTTCTTTTTTTTCGAATATTTAATATTTCTTTTCTTGTTTTTAAAAAATAAAAACCGTTTCTGGTTTCTATATATTTTTTTAAATCTTTACCTTTTTCCAAACAATTAACAACTGAAAATAAATCTGTTTTATATTTAAAAAGTCCTTTCCAAATTTCATTAGCTGTTAAGGGATAATCAAAAAGATCATAATAAATTATAGTTTCAAGTATTGCTTTTTCTATGTTGTTTAATTCTTTTAACATTGTATTTCCTATCAAAAAATATTATCTACAATTATCAATTTGAAATTTTAAACATACTTTTCATTTAATAAACAGCCCCTGGGCAATAGGAAAATTACTAATGACTAATGCCTATCGACTATCGCCTTATTAATAATTGAAAATTTCAAATTAATTTTGAAAGGTATTCTCCCGTATAAGATTTTTTGAATTTAATAAGCTCTTTTGGAGTACCTTGAGCAATTACCTGACCTCCTTTTTCTCCGCCCTCCGGACCTAAGTCAATAATCCAATCCGCACATTTAATTACATCTAAATTATGTTCTATTATTAAAATACTATTTCCTTTGGCAACCAATCTTCTTAAAACATCTATTAATTTTTTAATATCATCAAAATGCAAACCCGTAGTCGGCTCATCTAAAATATACAAGGTCTTGCCTGTAGCTTTACGAGAAAGTTCCGAGGCCAATTTAACTCTTTGAGCTTCACCGCCGGATAAAGTAGTGGCGGACTGCCCTAATTTAATATAGCCCAATCCAACATTATTTAAAGTTTTCAATTTATTATAAATATTTGGAATATCTTTGAAAAAAACCATTGCCTCGCTCACCGTCATATCTAAAACTTCTGCAATGTCTTTGTCTCTATAATGGATTTCTAATATGTCTTCATTATACCTCTTACCATGGCATTCTTCACACTCTACATACATATCTGGCATAAAATTCATTCCTATTTTAATCAGGCCATTGCCTTGGCAGGTTTCACAACGACCGCCCCTAACATTAAAACTAAATTTACCTAATTTATAGCCCCTTATTTTTGATTCTGGCAAGTTAGCAAATAAATCCCGAATATAAGTAAATACCCCCGTGTAAGTAGCTGGATTTGAACGCGGAGTACGGCCAATCGGCGATTGGTCAATATTAATAACCTTATCAATATTTTCTAAGCCCCTAATCTCTTTATGTTGGCCTGGCAGATCTTTAGCTCTGGTCAATTTATTGGCTAAGGATTTGCCTAGAATATTAAAAATTAAAGTGGATTTTCCTGAGCCAGAAACTCCAGTCACGCAAACTAATTTACCCAAAGGAATTTTAACATCTATATTTTTTAAATTAAACTCTCGGGCGCCAATAATTTCTAAAAACTTACCATTTCCTTGATTATATTTTTTTGGAACTTCTATTCTTAATTTATTAGCCAAATATTTTCCCGTAATCGAATCTTTGTCTTTCTTTATCTGCTCTGGCGTACCTTGAGCAATAATCTTCCCTCCATTTTCTCCAGCCCCAGGACCAACATCTACTACATAATCTGCAGACAAAATAGTTTCTCGGTCATGCTCTATCACAATCACTGTATTTCCTAAGTCCTGCAAATCTTTCAAGGTCTTAATTAAACGATTATTGTCTTTTTGATGCAAACCAACTGATGGCTCGTCTAAAATATATAAAACTCCCGACAAAGAGCTACTAATCTGTGTAGTCAATCTAACTCTCTGCATTTCTCCACCCGAAAGAGTATTGGCTGAACGGTCTAAACTCAAATAATCCAAGCCTACATAAACTATGGATTTTAATCTAAATATAATCTCTTCAATAATTTTTTCAGCTATTTTTAGCTCTTTCTTTTTAAGAATTGATTTTGATGAATTAGAAATATCTTTAAAAAACTTCTGAGCTTTTTCTGCGGTTAAAGATGTTATATCGCTAATATTTTTATCGCCTATTTTAACTGCCAAGGATTCTTTTTTTAATTTTTTACCTTTACAAACTGGGCATTTATAAACCCGCATACATTTTTCTATTTCTGACTTAACATAATCAGAATCAGTTTCTATGTATTTATTCTCTAAATAAAAAATAATGGCTTCTGAATTTTTCTGCACTTTTCCTTCTTGGTTGCCATAAAGCATTAAATTTATTTTTTTTACTTTTAAATCTTTGACCGGGACGTCTAAATTAATTTTATAAATTTTAGAAAACTTTTCCAAAATTCTATAATAGGCATTTTGATTAACAGAAATTTTAAATAATAATCTAATAGCTCCTTGGTTCAAAGTTAATTTTTTGTTAGGAATAACCAAATCTCCGTCTAATTTCATTTTGATTCCCAATCCTCCGCATTCTGGACAAGCTCCATGAGGAGAATTAAAAGAAAAATTACGCGGCTCTATGTTAGGAAAACTTAAATCACAATTAGAACAATACAGCTGTTTAGAAAATATTTCTTCTTGTCCTGTTTTCGGATTTAAAACTATTGCATAACCATTAGATAAATCTAAGGCGGCAGATAAAGAATTACTTAATCCATTTAAGACATTCTTAGTATTAGAAACTTTGAATTTATCTATTATGATATCTACATCGTGTTTTCTATTGCCATTAAAATTAATATTTAAGGCATCGTCAATATCATAAAATTTCTTATCGACTCTGACTAAGTCATAGTTGCTCTTTTTTATTTTTTTCAAAAGATTGGAATTATACAATTTACTAACTTTAGTAATGGGAGAAAGAATAATAATTTCCTGCCCTTGAAAATTTTTCTGAGCTCTTTTGATTATTTCTTTCAAATTTTGTTTTTGAATCAATTTATTACACTTAGGACAATAAACTTTACCAACTCGAGCAAATAATAATCTCAAATAATCATATACTTCTGTAATGGTGCCTACTGTAGATCGCGGAGTGCGATTATTATTGCCCTGGCCAATAAAAATAGCGGGCGGTAGCCCCTGAATACTATCTACGTCGGGTTTATCCATTAAATCTAAAAATTGGCGGGAGTAGGCCGAAAGGGACTCCATATATCTTCTCTGGCTTTCCGCATAAAGAGTATCAAAAGCCAAAGAGGACTTTCCTGAACCAGAAAGCCCGCTAATTACAATAAACTTGTTTTTGGGGAGCTCTAAATCAATATTCTGTAAATTATGGACTCGCGCTCCTTTGATAATTATATTTTTTGAAGGCATATGCTTTAAGATACTAATATACTAATTGTACGAATAATACGAATTAATCATACTAATCCCGCGAGGTAGAATCTCGCCCGCCTCCGACATAACGAAGCTCCCACTTCGTATAGGTAGGTGGGGTGATACGAATATAATAATTCCTTAAAAAATTAGTATAATTAGTATAAATTAGTATATTAGCATCGCATAGAGTAAATATAATTGTACTCCTAAATGGCTTTTGCGTCAAGCATTAAGGCAACCAAAAAATCCCTCTTAAATCAGGACTTTTATATGTCTATTAAATAATTTTTAAATCATATCTACCATCTGCCAACCACCGGCCACCAATTACCTACTAACTTATTTCCTAATTACCCTAATATTACTTCTTTTTTCTTTTTCTGCTAGTTGATGCTCATCTTTAACTCCAGCTCTTCTTTTGCGGCAACGCAACATATTATAAGAATAATAAGCGCATTTTTTTCCTCGGCAACCTTCCTCGGCCGGACATACTGCGGATACCCTATCTAAATCCAGACCAATTAACATGGCTTTTTTAACCGTTAATTTATCTAGATTAACTGACTTGACGGCATCAATTCGACGATTATATAAATCAAAATTCCAATATTCAATTCCATCCATTAAACCGTTTCTATTTAAAACATGCTTATTTATTTTATCAAAAGGAATTTTTTTATGCCGAGCAGTTTCTATTCTTAATATCGCCACTACATCTAAAAGGTCAATATTTTTTTCTTTTTTACTAATAATAGAAATCTTCCCCTTATTAGTAAAAACAACTATTAAATCTCCTAAAACTTCTTTTTTATACAATAAATAATCTGCTACGTCATCAACCGTATAGGCATTCTCGTCACAACTAGTAAAGACCACCTTTAATTTCTTTTTTTCTTGTTCAACTATAAAGCTGGTTAATTTTCCTTTTTCAATAGCTTTTTGGCATTCTTCAAAAAGTTGAATCCTTTTTTCTTCAGCTTGTTCTAAATACTCTTTTAATAAAGGCAAGATTAAATTTAAAACCTTTTTCGGCTCAGTATTGGCTTTAATTAAACGAATCCAAGAAAACATAGAATCATTATAACAAGCATACTCTTTTTTGTTTTTTAAAATAGAAAGTATTTGATTAACTATGGGGTATTGGTTTAGTTTTAAATCTTCATACATTAATAATTCTTCTAAAACAAATTCATAGCTTTTAGACAATAAAAATAAAGGCACAATGCCTTTTTGCAAATAATAATCAAAATTATTTTTTTGAGGAAGAGAAGTCCTAAATTCTAATTCGGCTTTAGAAAGTCCAGTAAAAACTTTTTTGCCATAACTATGTAAAACCGCTAAACTTAAAACTTCGTCTACTCCCAGCTCTTTGGGTAAAAGTATTTTTTTAATAGTTTTCTTAGTCATATGTTCCCTCTTAACACCCGAAGCCCGAGGCGAAAGGTGTTCTTTATTTTTAATATAAGTGTATTTTAACATTTTAGTTTAGCAAATAAAAACCATTTTGTCAACCCCGTTAAACAATTTTATCCTTGTCTAAGGATAAAATTAAGATTTAAGTTAATATTTTTCAATAAAAATAAAATTATTAATAACAAAAAAATATAATAGTTTAATGCAATAATTCTTACTCTTAAATCTTGTTTAACGGGGTCAACCCTAAAACAAAAAGGGAAGTGCGAACTTCCCTAAAGAATTCATTAATTATCTCTTTTTCTTTTTTAAACCTAGTTTTGTAAGGCGGTAACTGGCAGGAATCGATAAAAGAAATAAGACAATGATAGAAATCCCAAAAATAGGATTATTACAATCTATGGCAAAAAAAAGCGTAAGACAGCCAACAATAATAAGCACTAAAAAAACTATTAAGGAGCCAATAAAAGCTACAATAGAGATGTGCTTAATATTATAACAAAGAAAAAACGCTGGAAGAACAAAAACAGCAAATAAATAATATAAGACAATTTCCCAAGCATTTCTTTTTGTCGGGTCGGTTTCATGAACAGATAAAATTCCAGAACTAGCCATTAATTCAAGCTTTGTTTCCTCAATAATAGGAGGAATAAAACTGATCAATTTCTGTCTTCCTCTTCTAATGAGAAGACTGTCAGAATTTTCAATGGCTGATTCACAAAAAAGACGTCCCACTTTTAAATCTGAATCTTTCACAATTTTCCAAGTAATTGTATCTATTGTTGTCTTTTTAATTACTTGAAAAAATTCCTCTGGATTTTTCTCGCTAAAATAAATATCTAGTGCCGATAGACCAGAAGTAAAAATTAACAAGAAAAAAACCACACAAACAATTATCTTTTTCATTGATCCTCCTAAGATCGTTTTTTTTATTAATAAAAAAGTTTAATTCCTTAAAACCGTTTTGTCAACCCCCTTTATCTTTTTAGCATATATTAATTAATAAAATTTAACAATTTTTAAAAAAGATGAGCGGGTCAAAAATAAATTAACTCTTAACTTATAACCTACGGCTAAATCTGAAATAAAAATTGGCAATCAGCGTATTACATAATATACTTAGATCATGGAAGAAAAGGATTGCTTAGATAAAAAAGATATTGAATTAGTGCAATTAAGTCTGGAAAATCAAGACTATTTTTTATGTATAGTAAAAAAATACGAAATTCCTTTGATGAGATATATTCGGCGCATTACTAATATTAATTTTGAAGATGCTGAGGACTTATTACAAGAAATATTTATCAAAGCATATACCAATCTTAACGGTTTTGATCCTAATTTAAAATTTTCTTCTTGGATTTATAGAATTGCTCATAATGAAGTAATCTCCAGCTTTAGAAAACTAAAAGTTCGTCCTGAGAAAATAAATTCTGAAATAAACGAAGATGTGTTAAAAAAAATTAAAAGTGATTTAAATATTGAAAAAGAAATCGATCAAAAGATACTAGGAGAAAAATTAAACCAAATAATTGATCAACTGAACGTTAAATATAAAGAAGTTATAATTTTAAAATACTTAGAAGACAAAACTTATGAAGAAATTTCAGACATTATCAAAAAACCAACCAATACTGTCGGTACTTTAATCAATCGCGCTAAAAAACAACTTAATCATATTATAAAAAACCAAAATATTCACCTGCCGAAGCTTTAGCGTAGGTAGGTAAACATATAGATTAAATCAGATATTAAAATCTAATCAAATAATATTTAATAATAAATAACATTCAATATAATGAGTTTAGGAAAAGATATTCTCAAAATAATAAAAAAAGATAAAGTTGAACCCAAGGCTAAGTGGATTTTTGCTTTTAAAAACATTATAACTTGGCTTCTAGGTATTTTATCTTTAATAATTAGTTCTTTAGCCGTCTCCGTAATTATTCATATTATTAAAAATAATGATTATCTTTTTTTCAAAATGATTCACCCTTCACCCCTGGGCTTAATTATTAAAACCCTACCTTATTTTTGGATAATTGCCTTAATTATTTTCATAATAGCTGCTCGTTATATTCTCAAACAAACTAAAAAGGGATATAAATTAGAATTATACAAAATAATTATCCTCAGCATAATTTTAAGCATTGTTTTGGGAAATATTTTTTATATATTAGGGGTAGGAAGTAATATAGATAGCTCTTTTGCTAAAAAATCACCCTTCTATAATCAAATGATGAGACCCCGCCACTTAATGTGGCTTCAAGAAGATCGAGGAATGATTGCTGGTCAAATAATTTCTCTCAGCGATCCAGATCATTTTATCCTAGAAGATTTTAACCACAAACAATGGCAAGTTATTAAAATAGAAAATGAAATTATGAGACCCAAATTTGAAAAAATGATTCCTTTTCCTTTAAATTTAGAACCTGGTTTAGAAATAAGAGCCTTGGGTGAAAAAATTAATGATCAGATTTTTCATGCTTTTATTATCAAACCTGCTCCTCCCTTTTCTAAATCCAAAATGCCTCTTCCACCTAAAAAACCATTTTAAAAATGAAATAATTTTTAGAGGTTTGCGTAATACTATATAACAAGCGCGCCAAGCTATTTGAAAAATAATAAAAAAATTATTTATCCTGTTAAACCTGTTAAATAGTATCTTGAAAAGATAATTTAACAGGTTAAAATCAAACAATTTAAAAGATTTAGTAGGATAATTAACTTAAAATATTTAATCTAAGATTAAACAAATTTAACAAATAATATTTAATAGGATGAAAAAAACATTAGTTATTGCTGTTATCGCCTTAGTAATAACAGCTGGTCTAGTATCTCTGGTAACTGCTCAAGAAAATAGAAAATTTCGGGCTGAACTAAGTCCAGAAATACAGGCAAAGAAAGAAGCCTATATGGCCGAAAAGAAATCTCAATATGAAGAAATAAAAAATATCATGGAAAACGGTACTTATGAAGAATGGAAAGCTTTAATAGAAAGCAAACCAAGAATAACTGACTATATTACTGCTGACAATTTTTCTCAATATCAAGAAGCTCATAAATTAAAACAAGCTGGAGATTACGAAGGAGCTCAAAAAATAATGGAAGAACTAGGAATTGAAGGAATTGAAGGAAAAATGGGAATGATGGGCATGAAAAAAGGTGGATTCAATCGAGGAATGTTTAAAATGAATGGTAACTGCCCTTTCCAAAAATAAATATCATTTGAACTTAAAACCCTGTACCGTATGGCACGGGGTTTTTTATTTTTTCAAATATATTATAACTTAATTGATTTTTCTAACCTTTTTAAAGCCAATACAAATGCTGACATTCTCAAATTAATCTCATATTTTTTACTAATCTCCCAAACTTCATTAAAAGCTTGGGTCATTTTTTTCTCCAACTCTTGATTGACTTTGTCTAATTCCCATTTTTCATTATTTATATTCTGGAACCATTCAAAATAAGAAACAGCTACGCCGCCAGCATTAGCTAGAACATCCGGACAAACCACAATTTCTTTTTCTGCTAAAATTTTATCAGCTCCTTTGGTTATGGGACCATTGGCAATCTCTAATATTAACTTAGCCTTCATATTATCGGCATTCTCTTCGGTAATTTGATTTTCTAAAGCTGCTAAAACTAAAATATCTACATCTAATTCTAATAATTCTTTATTACTAATATTTTTTAAAGCTCCAAAATTTTGAAAAGATCCATTTTCTTTCTTATAAATCTTCAATCTTTCAACATCTAAACCATCTTCATTATAAAGAGCACCTTTAGAATCTGACACGGCTACTATTTTGTACCCAGCTTTTTTAGCAAAATCTATGAAAACACTGCCCGCGTTACCAAATCCTTGAACCGCAATTTTTAAATCTTTTCCCAATTCTAGTTTAGACAATAAATTTTCAAAGATATAAAAAGCTCCTAAACCAGTAGCCTTATCTCTACCTAGGGAGCCACCATTTTCTAATGACTTGCCAGTAATAACTGCTAAAGTTTTTTGGCTAACAATCTGAGAATATTCGTCTTCCATCCAATCCATAATTTGAGAATTAGTATAAACATCTGGGGCTGGAACATCTTTATTTGGTCCGATAATATCAGCAAAGGCTCTAACCCAAGCGCGGGACAAATTCTCCAATTCTTTTTCTGATAATTCTTTAGGATTGACTGAAACTCCCCCTTTTCCACCACCCATGGGAATATCAACTACCGCACATTTAATAGCCATTAAAGATGATAAAGCCTTGATTCCTTCCAGATCAACTTGGGGATGAAATCTAATCCCGCCCTTATAAGGTCCACGACTATTATTATACTGCACTCGGTAAGCTCTAAAAATTTGTAAACTACCATTGTCCATTCTAACTGGGAGATAAGCCTCCGCCAATCTATCTGGATTTTTTAATTTCAAAAGAACATCTTTATTAATAGAAGCAATCTTTCCGGCTTTGATTAAATTGTTAGTAATGTTTAAAAAAGGGCTCATAAATTAATAGGGTAATCGGTTAATAGTATAATAGGTTAATAGAATAACTAGTTGTCTGTTTTTCTTAATTTTTACTCCTTACTACTTAATTCTTAATTCTACTGAATTAAGCTATCTATTCTTTCTTTAATTTGATCTTTAGGCATTAAGCCGATAGCCACATCTTTAATTTCTCCACTTTGAAAATAAATCAGAGTAGGAATACTCATAACATTAAATTTTTGAGCTATGGCCGGCGATTCTTCAATATTTACTTTTACAATTTTAACTTCTTGGCCTTGATATTCTTCAGCTATTTCATCCATTAAAGGACCTAACATTTTACAAGGGCCACACCATTCCGCAAAAAAATCCACCACTACATTTTTATTATTTTTCAAAAACTCGTCAAAATTTGATTCATTTAAAATCTCAGACATTGTTTTGATAATTAATAATTAGTGCTTAATATTATAACATTGGCTTTAGGTTTAGACAAATAATTGCCAAATAAAAAAGGCCACTAAATGTGACCTTTGATTTTTTCAAAATATTCAATTATTTTTTCTACTTCCTTTTCTCTTCTTCGGAAAATGAAGTATATCTTTTTTTCTTCTCCGCTGTCATAAGAAAGTAGAAAAATAACTCCTTTTTTGTATCTGGCCGTTCGTCCCATCCTTTGAATTCCTCGACGCACGTCTGATATTGGTTCATAAAAAATAACCACATCAACGGCTGGAAAATCCAAACCCTGCTCACCAATAGAAGTAGAAACCAGAATGTCAATTTCATGTCTTTTGTACTTCTTTAGGACTTTTTCTTGTTCTTTCTGGCTCATACCTGGATCCTGATAATTAGAACTTTGGCCAATCAGTTTATCAATTTTTAATTCTGGAAATTCTTGTTGTAAATAAGAAACTGTCTTCCTTAATGTACTTCTATGAGAAGTAAAAATGATAATCTGATGCTTTTTACATCCATTAACAATTTGTTTAATTTTTTTCAATTTGGGATCATCAAAGATTAAATTTGAAAATTGAACTTTTTTTTCTGACTTCATTTGACCAAATTTTTTTTCTTCTTCTGGTCCTCTTTTGCTCCACAAATAATTTCTATAAAGCAATTTAATTACAGTTTTAATTCTCTTTGCTTTTAAAAATTTTCTGGTTGATTTATTTTTTTGTTGAGCATAATAAGTACTCTCTAAAAAAACTCTCAATTCTTCTAAGCCCTTGTTTAAGCTTTTAATAGAAAAAGCTATTTTCATAATAATAGACCAGGTTACCATCATGTCATAGCCCAAATCTGCATCTGGATGCCCAGATACGTATTTATCTAACTCTCCTTTAAGGGTCTTGAATTTCTTCATGGCAATACCGGCAATTTCTTCTTCAACGTTATAGTAAAAACAACCCTTAAGATCAAAATCAACTTCCCACAACTTAATAAATAAAGCTAATTCTTTGGCTTTTACATCTAACTGGTCTACCAACAAATCTTTAAGAGTTTTGTGAAATTTTGTTTTTTCTCTTTTGATGAATATGGGCTTGAAAATCTTTTGATGAATATAAGGAAGAACATCGGGATTTTTAAAACTCCTAGTAATAACCCTTTTATAAGAAACCCTTAAGTTTTTTCTTAGTTCTTCTAGTTTTCCTATTTTAGAATCTGGAGAAGCGGTAAAACCACTCATCAAAATTTCTTTTGATTTAGAATAATAATTTGCTAGAGGGGCATAGTCATATTTACCGGTGAGATTGTGAATTTCATCAAAAATAACTAACTGTAAATCCTCTTTTCTTCCAATTTGATGACGTTTTTTAAGTTCAGCTACTATTGTTTGAGGGGTGGCTACTATAATTTGATTATCATTCCAAATTTCCAACCTATCCTTGGATTTAGTGTTGCCAGTTATCAATCCTACTTTAAGATTAGAAATCTTAGCAACGTTTTCCTTATGCTGTCTACATAAAGGCTTAGTCGGAGCTAAAAACAAAATTTTCTTATTAGGATTCTTCTTAAAACAAATAATTGCTAACAGAATTTCCAAATAAGTTTTTCCTAAGCCCGTGTGCAAAAAGATTAAAGAATTGCCTCCTAATGCCTCTTGAACCATATCTAAGGCATATAGACGAGCTTCAAAAACTTTTTCTTTTATTAGCTTGTCTTTTAAATATACAATTTTGTCTTCTATGGCAGTATCAAATCCCAGTTCTCTGGCAACTAAAGTGGCTCTCTTAATCACTTGTCGTGGAGAGAATTTTTTAGGCACTTCTTCTTTGAATTTATCTAAAAAATCCAATTGTCCTGGACAATCTTTGACTTTCTTTTTAGCCATGATATCCTCCTATTTTCTTTTTTTAATAGTTAAATATACCCCCTATTTAAAAATAAGTCAATCCAGATTGACACAACTAAAAAAATGTGCTATTTTTAGAGGAAAATAAAAAAATTAAAGGAGGATAAGATGTGCAACCCACAACCTTATCAACCGACTGGCCCCTACTTTTTCAAAAGTGGTAAAAACAAAGTTATGGAAACATTACTTTTTAATAATTACTCACTTTTGAAATGGTGGTTTTTAAAAATCAAAGGAGGTGATCGTCTCAATGAGATGCAAAAACACCTCAAGTGGATTTTTGAACAACTGCCAAAATTAAAAACCGTCATTACTTGTCCCCATTGTTCTTCTTCTCTGTCCACTAAAGTAGGAATTGATCTCCATGGAGATGGCTCTATTATTGTAGGTGGACACTGTTGTGAAAACTGCGAACACCAACTTTGGACCCAACTTAACGAGAACAATGACATTCTTGATATCAATTTCGAACTGTTATTGATATCTCGATTCTCCAAAGGAACAAATCGAAAAGAAATAATTACCTTTTTAAAAAAGGCCTACGGCATTAAAAATATCACCGCGCAAGCAGTGTTCAATCTTTTAAAAAATGCCAAATAATAAAATTTTTAAAGCTCTTCTTTTGAAGGGCTTTTTGATTTGCTCTTTACTTTTAAAAAATTTTATTGTAAGTTGAAATTAAATCAAAACAATTAAGGAGGATAACGTGGCAACATCATTGGTAGAAAAAACCTATAAGCCCATTGACTATTACTTTAGAATAGGCCAAAAGGTGCGCCTGCGCAAAAGAGCACCTAATTTCAGCAGAGAAGATGAAAAAAGGGCAATTAAAAAAGGTCTGGCTGAAATCAAAGAAAAATTTGGAAATGGTCCTTTCTATGTCACTGCTGTATTTAAAACTCCGGCTGATGAAATGGAAAATGTTGGACATCCTCAAGAGCTCTGCCTTTCCAAAACTAAAGGTGGAAAAACTATCAAAGACAATAACGGAAAATCAGTAGTGCTTTCTGCAATATTTTTTCGCTGTTGAATTTTAAATCAAAAGCAATCGCTTGCAAACGATTGCTTTTTCTTTTCTATTTATAATCTAATTAACTATAATATTTTTCTTTAGCTTGCTCTAGGGTCATGGGTTGGTAATCATGAGCATGGCCGGCCTGACCAAAGGCCTGCATTTTAGAAGCCACCAATTCGGCAATGGCCTCTCGTCCTGGTCCAAGATAGTCTCGCGGATCAAATTTTTCTGGACTTTCTGTAAAAACCTTTCTAATTGCTCCTGTCATAGCCATTCTGGAATCAGTATCTACATTAATTTTAGAAATACCATTTTGAATTGCCCGCTGAATGCTTTCAATCGGCACACCACAAGCATTGGGCATGTTACCACCATATTTATTTATTTTATCTCTTAATTCTACTGGAACTGAACTTGAGCCGTGCATTACCAAAGCAACATCAACTTTATCAGCCACTTTTTTTACTAAATCAATAGCTAATTTTGGTTCTGATTTAAACTTATAAGCCCCATGACTGGTACCAATGGCAATTGCTAAAGCATCTACGCCTGTTTGGTCCACAAATTGTTTAACTTGCTCAGGGTCAGTTAATTGCACTTCATTAGAAACGTCTTCTTCGATGCCCCCCAAAGTTCCAAGCTCTGCCTCTACAGTAACTCCAAATCCATGAGCATAATCTACAACCTCTTTAGAGATTTTAATATTCTCTTCAAAAGACGTAGTAGAAGCATCAATCATTACCGAAGTAAAACCAAGCTCAATGGCCTTTTTAACTATTTCTAAATTGTCTCCATGATCTAAATGCATAACTATTGGAATATCTGGATTGTCTTCTACAGCTGCTAACATTAAATGCTTTAAATAAACAAAATTTGTATATTTTAAAGCTCCCCGGCTAGCTTGGATAATTACCGGACTCTTTGTTTTAGAAGCAGCCATCATTATAGCTTGAATCTGCTCCATATTGTTCACATTAAAAGCCCCCACTCCATACTTATTTTTCTTAGCATGGTCTAAAACTTGTTTCATCGATATTAATGACATAATTTTGTTGGTTATTTTTTATAAATATATTTTATCCAATATTTTTTCAAAAACTTAATTGTTGAAGTGGATAAGATAAAAGCAAGGGCTGGAACTATTGAATTTAAAAATGGTTTAGAAAATCCAGCAAATACAAAAAACAAAACAATAGCAATATAAGTTAAAATAAAAATACAAATTCTGCGAGCCCAGCTTAATTCCCAGGCCTTATCTTTTTCTACTCTTTGATTTCTATCCTTTAAAGTCTCTATCTCTGTTTTTAATTTTTTTAAATCTGTTAATTCTAAATTCATATTTTAATAGTTAAAAATGATAAATTTAATCCTGCTTCTTAATACTTACTCCTTAATTCTTAGGGCTTATGACTTACGGCTTACAGCTAATTACTAATCACTTTCCCTTTGCCCGTAACTAACTCGTCTTCTTTTAAATTAGTATCAATGTCTTCGCTACTGCCAGAAATTTGCGCTTGGCAAAAATTATCTTGAGCCGAAAAACGAATATTTTCCAATAAATTTAAAACTTGGCCGATGTCCTTAATCTCTGGAATTAAACCTACTTCAAATCTAACCTGAAGTTTATCGCTTTGGACCGGAACTTCACTAATTGTCCAAATTACTCGCCGGCTAATTTCTCCATATTGTAAATTTCCAGACAAAACGCTTTTATTATTAGTCCAAACTAAACCAAATGGCAAATCAGCTGTTAAAGAAAAATTACTTAAATCATTACCAAAATTTTCTGCCTCCCAAAATATCCAATAATTAGTTGGAATATCTACTATTGGCGGGATTGGGCCAGTTCCCAATTGATCACCATAAGGGCTATAATAATATCCAGCTGATTTTATGTTTAAATTAGACAATAATTTTATTTGAGAGGAATAAATAGGATATTGAATTAATTCATCTTCTTTAGAATAACTAATCATGGCCTTAATACCGGCCTGCTGATTAATTTCTACTTTATTTCTTTTTAATAAAACATCAATTGTAAAACTGCCGCTAGCCCGGGGGGTCAAATCTTGATTTAATAAAACAGAATTTCCTACTTGAGAAATCTGTGTGTTATCCCTTGTATCTAATTCTGCAATAATAAAATTATTAACTGGCTGAATATCAAACTTAATATCTTTTAAACTGGTATCTTCATTGTTTTTATAATTAAAATTAAGGCTTATTTTCTTGCCAGGTTGGATAAAAGAATTTTGCGGAGTTATAGAAACCTTAAATTTAGGAACATTTATAATTATATCTTTGGATAATTCTACTTGTTTGAAATTATTTAATTTAGCAAAAAAATCAAAACTTTGCTGACCTTCTATATTTTTAACTAAAACATCAAAATTAATAATAACTTTTTCATTCTGAGCTAAAGAAGCTAAATGTAATTTATTAGAGCCATAAGTCAAACCATCTAAAATATCCATTCTTTCTATTGACAATCCTTCATCTATTAAAACCT
The DNA here is from genome assembly GCA_964639335.1 of uncultured Gammaproteobacteria bacterium. GTDB lineage: Bacteria > Patescibacteriota > Patescibacteriia > UBA1558 > S5-K13 > JAIOTH01. Next base: position 25,609 of record CAZXCJ010000006.1, read on the forward strand.
CTATATTCTCCAAAACATTCTCACTTTCATTATGCAAACTGATATTTCCAGAAAATAAAGAATCCTGATAAATTTCCTTTGGTAAAGAAACTTTTAAATTCAAAACTGAATCCTCAATTAAATAAATTAAAGTATGCTTACAAGACCTTTTAAAACCATTAGAAGAATAATTTAAGGAAAAATTTACAAACTGCTGAGTATTTATTTCTCCTAAAACTAGGCCGCTAAATTTTATTTTACCATTTGCTCCGCTATTTAAAATCCCCAAATTAATAGTATTTGTAGAAGCATCAAAAATATCCTCTGGCATCATAGTTTTTAAAACAAAATTTTCTGGAAATTCCAAGGTTATATTAACATTCTTAATAATTTCTTTATTGTTGTTTTTATAATCTAACTCAAAAAATTCTAAATTTCCATTTTTAACGGTCTCACTTAAATGCCGAGCTTCTAAAATTATATTTCGGCCAATATTATAATTTTTTATAAAATAAGCCACCCCTCCTAAAAGAATTAAGGCAATAATAATAATTAAAGCAGTGTCTGTAAACACTCTAGTTTTTTTAGACCGCCCCAAAACTCTATGCTCCTTGGTTAATAAATTCATAGTCCCAATAAAAACCCGCGGCTTCTTTTCATTTGAATTATTTTTCATAATACTCAAATTGCCATCTTCTTGACTATATTGTTTTTTTTCACTCATCCTGTTAGATATTATTTATTATTTAAATATTTTAACTTAATATAATAGAATATTTTATGTCTCCTGTTAGAATTCAATTCCATCTAAATTATCTAACAGGACTCATATATTTAATTATAAATTATATTATCTTTTAATGCACTATGCTTATCTTAAAATCAAATTTAAAAATTAGCACTGGTAGCTAAAATCTCCATTTGACTATCATTATCAACATCATTGGCAATTACTTTAATGCTAATATCGGGCTGAGTATCATAAGCGAAAAATTCTTTTAATAATTGCCCATACTGTGTAAAAACCTTAACCTTTGTTTTTCCGCCCTTTCCTGGGCCGGTAATAATTTCTTTATTCCCGTCTCCATTAACATCACCAACTGCTATTGATATGCCTCCATAAAAATCATTTTCATAAGCAAAAAACTGATTTATTAATTCGCCTTGATTGTTAAAGACGCGTACATGAGGTCCACCACCTGCCCCAGCTCCAGTAATGATTTCCATTTGTCCGTCATTGTTAATATCTGCTACTGCTAAATTAACTCCCCCAAAAAACTTTCTATGATAAGCAAAAAACTGATTTATTAATTCGCCTTGATTGTTAAAGACGCGTACATGAGGTCCACCACCTGCCCCAGCTCCAGTAATGATTTCCATTTGTCCGTCATTGTTAATATCTGCTACTGCTAAATTAATTGCTTTTTTAAAATTTTTTGTATAAGGATAAAAATTAAAAATCTTTTTACCATTTCTATAAACACTAATTAAACCGTTTTCACTAATTAAAGTTTCTTCTTGTTGATCTGCGTCTAGGTCTGCATTTAAAATTTGAGTCTGTCCAAAATAATTATCTTCATAGGCAAAAAATCCATTCCTTTTCTGCTGGCCGTCAAAATTAAAAACTCTGACAAAATCTCCATTACTAAAAGCCTTATTAATAATCTCTGTTTTAATTTTCAATAAAACTATTCCATTTTGTGGACCTAATTTAATCCAATTAATTTTAACTCCATTATTTACACGCCTATCCTGCTGGCCGTCTATTTTTTCAAAATTTTCTTTTTGAAAAACATAAATCTGTTCTTGCTGAGTAGAATTAACTACTGCAATGCCATTACTAAAATCCCGGCGCCATAAACCTGGCTTGATAAAACTATTATTTTTATCTAATAAATTATAGGCCTGGCCATGAGCTTGGCCCAATAAGACAGAATATTCGTCATACCACCACAATTGAGAATGAGCCCTGTCTCCATAATCAAAAGAGAAAAAGCCATCACCCAAGAGAGTGCTAGTTAAACCAAAGCGCATTTGGCGATAATTATCCATTACTCCGGTATTTTCAGTATTAGAATTAATAATATAAATATGGGGCTCTAAATTTTTTTCCGGCAAAGTTCGTAAATATAAACGCATAGAATCAGCCCACTGTCCATTGCCTTCCCAGGGAGTAGGAAAGGTCTCAAACATCCGACCATTTAAATAAGTATGCAAATTTATATCTGATGCCGAATTACCGACTAAAATAAAATCTTGTTCAAAATCTTGAGTGGCTTTTAAAATTTGCAAAGCGCCTTGTCTCCAGGCCCGATCCACTTGCCAATTGGCTTCACTTTTCCCATCAGAATTTAAATCTATATTAGCATCCAACCAAGAAATACTGGCCGTTAGATTATCATAAAAAACACCATCCCAAATATTCTGGCTTAAAATTTTATTTTTAACAAATTTTGAAAGAAAATTTGGCCACAATTCATAATTAGCCAAATTTAAAGTATATGTCCCTGGCCAGCAACTAATTCTTTGCTGATATTTGTCATATAAATACCAATCTTCCTGACAACTCTGTATTAGCTCTGTTCTAAAATGAGCTATTTGTGGACTAACTTGACTATATAATTCTTGAGCTGGTACATAAGCCAAAATAATTGCTTGAGGATTTATTTTTTTAATTAATTCCAGTTGGGCTAAATTATTATTCTGGTTTTCCATATCCAATATTAAAAAATCCCACTGGGCTAAGGACTGGGCTTGGCTAGAATTTAAACTCCAAGGTAAATAATAATTGGCCAAACGAGGATATTCTATGGCTCTTACTTTTTCTTCTATACTAGCCCGAGTATTTTGGCCAAATAAAAAAATAAAGCTTAGGCAGAAAAAAACCAGTAAACATTTTTTTAAATATTTAAAAAACATAATTTAATAGCTTATCTTAACCTTTTTACGTCCCCAGGTCAATATCTTTATTATATAATACTTAACAAAATTAGGGAAAAATATATACTGTAGATTATTAATCAGGAGGAATTTTGAAATTTTTATTTTTTTGAGGAGAGACCCTTGCTATATGCCAACTCGCCTCCTATATTATACAAATAAGGGCTTTCTCCTCCTCGTTTTTATAAGCAATAATGGGGAACGCCTTGCTCCCCAAAACAGGGCTTACTCCTTGCCCTGCCATTACATCCTAGGGGTCCTTCCTCTCCGGTCGGACCCTTTTTTATTCTCATTTTTAAATAATAATCAATCAAAATAATCAAGCCCAGCTTGATTATTTTTATTTATATTTACTTTTTACTAAAATAAAAACCCTTGAAAATTAGCCATTTGTCCGATAATTCGGGCTTTTTTTATTTTATACAAATCAAATTTTCGTACAGCCTGACGCAAATGACAAAAGGCCTTAATTTTAGAACCATCTATTTTTTGCAAATCTATCTTCCTAGTAGTAACCTGGCCCTCTTCATCCATATACTCAATTTCTAATTGCTTGCCTTCTTTTAATGCCTTGGCAATTAATTTATCAATCTGCATATTTTCTTCTTTAATCCAGGAAATGGGAATTTTTTCCTTTACTCCATAATTAGTATAAAAAATATGGCCATGATTAAGACCATATTCATAAAGTTCTTTTGTAACCTTAACATCATCCAAACAATACTTTATCAAGCTTTCCCAGTCGCCTTCTTGCAGATATTTAATAGCATCTAAACCACTACCGGACTTGCCATAGCCCAAAGTACTCTGAGCCACACTTTCTAATTTTAAACGATGGCCTAATTTCTTGGTTATTTCTTCTAAAATATCTAAATGGGGAATCTGGCTTAAGTCAAAATTATCATAATAGGGCTGTAAAACCGGAAAATCAAAATACTTGCTATTAAAACCAATTACTAATTCTGTATTCTTAAACAGTTTTAAAAGGTCAGTAAATTTTTCTTCCCTAAAACCCAAATATTTTTTATGCTTATAAGAATAAACTCCAACAAAAGAAACACCTAATAAGTGTTTGTTGTCTTGACCGCCAACTTCGTCAAAAGTTTTCCGGGTTTCTAAATCTAATACGATGGTGTCTTTGGCCATAAAATTTATTCTTAGTGCTTTTATTATAGTACAGTCAAGTCCAACTTGGCAAATGAATTAATTTATTTCTCGCTTATTATTCTTCCTTCCATTACTAAAAATAAGGAATAAAATATTTACTACGAACTACTTACTACCGACTACTAACTAATCTTCAATACTTATATATTGCACTTCTCCAGTAGAAAGCACTTTATTTTGGTGTGCCAGTTCATTGTAATTCAATAAATTTTCATCTAAACCTTTTATAAAATCAGATGGTTCTAATTTTTCATAATCACCATAACGATAAACCAATGAAGGATAGATTAAATAAAGGTATTTTTTAGCCCTGGTAATGGCCACATAAAACAATCTTCTTTCTTCTTCATAATCTTCTTTTTCTACGCAAAGGGGATGGGGAAAGCCCTGGTTAGTTAAATTTATTACAAAAACAATTTCCCATTCTAGGCCCTTGGCCTGATGAACTGTGCTTAAGACAATTCTTTCTCTATCATCGCCCCTGTCTTTTAAAATAAAACTTTCTTGTAAAGACACCTCTGATAAAAATAATTTTAAATCTCCATAATTAATAGCAAAAAAAGCCAATTGGTTTAAATCTTCTTTTCTATATTTATAATCTACATATTCAGCTTTTAAATAAGGATAATAAAAATCTATTACTAATCTCAATAATTTTTCCGGACTAATGCCTTCATTTTTAATTAAAGTTTTAAATATTGTTTTAAACTCGCCCCAGGAAAAATTTGCTTTGCCTTTTAAATCAATTTTTGAATTAAGTATTTTTTCTAAACTATCTGATTTTAAAACTAAGTTATATATTTTTTTAATAGTAACTAGACCGATTCCTTCAAATTGGCTTAATGCCCTGGTCCAAGAAATTTCATCTTTAAAATTATTAATAATTCTCAAATAGGCCAAGACGTCTTTAATGTGGGCTCGCTCAAAAAATCTAAACCCGCCTCGCAATTCATATAGAATGCCTCTTTTATTTAATTCCATTTCTAAATATTGAGAATGGCTGGCCGCTCGAAATAAAACCGCAATCTCTGATGCTTTCATCCCGTCCTCCAGGGCTTCTTCAATTTTATCTGCAACAAAATAGGCCTCATCTCGATTCGTTTTTAAGCCAATTAATATTGGTTTTATAAAACCGCCATTAATAGCTTTTAAATTTTTGGAAAACTGATATTGATTATCTTTAATGACTTCATTCGCCAAAGAAACTATCTCTGAACTGGAACGATAATTACTTTCTAGTTTATGTATTTGGCATTTTTTAAACAATTTGGGAAAATCTAAAATATTTTTAATACTAGCCGCCCGAAAGGAATAAATACTTTGTGCATCATCGCCAACAACTAAAATATTCTGATGCTTTTTAGAAATATTAAAAACAATATCAGCTTGAATTAAATTCGTGTCTTGGTATTCATCTACTAGAATATAATCCCATTTTTTTGAAAAATCCTTTAAAACTTTTGAATTTAAAGTTAATTTCTTCCAATTCAATAATAAATCATCAAAGTCTAGAAACTTATTTTTCTTTTTTCTCTCCTTATACTCCTTTTCTACATTCTCAAAAACTTCTAGCATTTCAAGCCATTCTGGAAATTTTATTTTTAAACTTTCTGCTAAACTAATTTCTGAATTACAAGAGAAACTTATACTTTCATAAAATAAACTAGGTGATGGTTTGTGTTTAACTTCTAAATTTTCAAAATACTCTTTTGAAATTTCTCGCAATAAGGATTTTGAATCTCCGGCATCCATAATGTGAAAATCCGCAGGTATATTTATTTCTTTTCCATATATTCTTAAAAGTCTATGGGCCATAGAATGAAAGGTACCTCCCCATAAATTTAATTTTTCTTGCTTGGAAAAACCTAAAATATTTCTAACTCTATTCATCATTTCATTGGCTGCTTTATTAGTGAAAGTTAAAAGTAAAATCTTTTCTGGATTAACTCCTTGATGTATCAACCAAGCAACTCTGTAAATCAAAGCCCTGGTCTTACCTGAGCCCGCCCCAGCTAAAACCAAATGCGGACCATTGCCAGCAGTCACCACCTTATATTGTTCAGCATTGAGCTGTTTTTTAAAATCTATTTTCATGAATTTACTTAAAAATAAAAAATTTAATCAGGCAAGGCCACCCCTTAATTCTTACTGCTTATTACTAACTATTATAACATAAATAAAATCTGACCCATCTTTAATAAAAACATACAATAAAAATATTAATTCAGGAGGATTTTTGAACATTTTTATAATATGCATCCTCGGGCATATATTCTTATCTTCTTCCGAGTAAAACCACTTTTTTATATTAATTGATTTTAAGTAAATAAGCTGAAGGGGGCTTATGCTAATTTTCCGTATCTTTTATACTTATAATCTATTATTATGTATTGAAAAAAAAGAGCCGAATAGAAAATCCCTTTTGCATCTGGAGCGGTTTTTATTTGAATTCGATTAGAAATTGTGTCTATCGTTTCTCTTATTCCTTGATAAATGACCCCGGAAGAAATATAAATTCTTCCTAATGTATTAACGTGGTAGGTTACGAAAGGAGCTTATCATGAAACGATTATCAACTTGGAGTCTTCTATTATAACCCATGCCCCTGAGGGAAAAAATAGAAGTATCTCCGCCGTATACCCCGTCTTCTGTTATAGGCGGAGTTCTTTATTTAACAAAAAAATTATAAACCTATTACTAGTTACAGATTACAAATTATCCCACCTCTATCTATAATATAATTGTTACCTGCCTTCGCCGTAGTCCCCCACTTTTTTAGAAAAGTGGGTGGACGCGGGCGGGCGGGATCCCGCTTCGCGGGACAAGTTACAAATTACAGATTACTAACCCATTTGGCAAAAATCTCTAAAAGTTATAAAATAACTACAGAGGGGTCTAAAATCTTTTCTTAAAAAATAAACGGATGAAATATCCCTAGAAGAAGATGGCCGCTCAGAGAGGAGGAAGCGCAGAAATAATTTATATCTGCCCATGTTGTCAAAAAAGTATAACCGTCTATGTTCCTACTGACAAAAAAATCGAGGATACAATTCGACAACGACTTTGCAAAAAATGTGATGGACCTATTCGTTTCGGACGGTTAGCTGACATTTTTCTCTCTCAAAAAGGATCTTTGGCTAGCAAACGTGCCTAAATCCTTTTCCTCTGCCCCCAGCGCATCAGAGCTCTGGGGGTTTATCTTATTTTTTGGTATAATAAAATTATAAATAAATAACCATTGCCTACTTACTACTAACTAATCCTTATGAAACAATACAATCTAATACAATTAAGAAAAGAATTATTCCACATTGACTCTCTAACCGACAAAGAAAGAAATATAGTTTTTAATGAATTAAAAAAATATTCCGGTGGGGGCGGAATATCTTATCTGGAGCTTTATAATATCATTATGAAACTTCGCCGTGAATACAAAATTTCAAAAATTGATGAAAAATATTTAAAAAAACTTTTAGTGCATTTAAAATAAATTAGCGATCTTCCAAATACTTATCTCCAACTTTACATAAATTTCTACCCTTTGTTCCAAAATCAGAATTTTCAATTAAAACATCTAAAAATCCGAATAATTCTCTTATTTCACGTGCTCCCAATTTATCTCTCAATATATCTAATGATCCTTCTTTATCTAGTTTAAAAATCAAAACTAGTTTTTTTTGCCTTTCTAAGCCATAGCTATTAAATGTTTCTTGATCTTTTTCATTTTTAATTTCTGAATACAGCTTTCGAATATCTTCTTCTTTAATTTCTGCTAACATTTCTTTTAAACCCATTAACTCGTAATTTTTTTCTTCTGGAAGTTTTTCATTCATAATTCTTTTATTATTAATTAATTTTCTAAATAGATCTATTCTTAAACTTAATAAAAATAAATAATTTGGTCAATAAATAATTAATCCTCCAGAACTTTTTCTAACAATTTTGGAAATTCTTCTGTTCCCATGTCCTCGAAACAATAATGGCCATGATTATCTAAACTAATAATCTCCCCTCCTAAAACTTTATGAAAAATTTTTAAACTCTTTTTACCCAAATCTCTTTCGTTATTAGAAGTAAACATTATTATCTTATTAACTCTATCTTTAATACTTCCATCAACTTTAAAATCATAAAAGACTTTTCTAATTTTACGAATATCCTCTGACCATTCTCTTTTTTGCTTTACTTTCCAAGGAGCTACTAAAATTAATTTGGAAATTACCTTTTTAGTTTCACCAAGCCAACGGACTAAAAAAGCACAACCACAACTATGACCAACTAGAACCGTATTTTCATTAACAGCGTATTTTTCAAATTCCTTCTTAAATTTCTCATAATCCGGCTGCCAAGGTGAAGGCATCAAAGGAGTTTCAGTCCTAATACCATTATTCTCTAATTCTTTTTTAAGCCACGGCATCCAATGCTTGTCATATGTCCTGGTTTTCTCGTCCATTGCTTTTTCAGCATTCGAAGGACATCCATGGATTATAATACAATTTTTGTTATTCATAAATGTTTATTAATAAATATCTTTTTCCGTAGATACCTTTATGCCATTTTCTTTCAAAAGTTTTACAAAAACCCCATCACCCTTAATCAATTTTCCTGAAAAACTACCATCATAAACCAATCCCAAACCACAAGAAGGTGATTTAGATTTTAAAATAGCCTCCTTACAATTACTAAGATTAGCTACTCTTAAGGCTTCTTTTGCTCCTTTTTCAAATTTATCTGTAACATCTTGACCTTCTTTTGAAAAAACTTTATTACCTTTTTGTTCAGACGGAATTCTAGGTGTACTTAAACCACCCAATTGTTCTGGGCAAACAGGAATAGCCTTCCCTCGCTTAACTAAATTGATAACTTTCTGACAAGGTTTGGCCTCTCCATCCCACATACATTTTATTCCTGCCAAGTAGGCACTTACAATTTTCATAATTTTATAATCTATTTAATTATAAATTGGCGAATAAGACAATCCAATGTTTTATTTAAAGGCTTTGTTATTTCTGTTAAATATAGCAAATAGACTAATCTTATCTTCTCCCCATAACAAATCTTTGCCTTGTAAGAATATTTTATTTATAAGAGTTTCGTTCTTCGCTTCCTTACTAACATTGATTTTATCTCTAAAGTATTTATACGTATAATCGACAATATAAAGATCTTTTAAAAACCCCCGAATTTCTCCAACTTTCTTTAAGTCTTCTAAATATCTAACCTGATAAGTTTTATAAATAGTATCTAATATGCTTTCGCAATTATCAAAATCGAAATCGAGAGTTAATTTCTCGATACACAATTTTATAATTCTAGAAATATTATAACTTTCATTCCCACGCCAATCCCTAATCTCCTTAATAATATCAAAACGATTGATGCTTTTTAAATATAGTTTGATCGTATTATCTAATAATTGATTAGCAATCTCCCCACCGACTGTAAAAAACCAATTAAAAAATAGTGATCTAACTGATAGATATTTAAAATCATTCAAATTTAATTCGCAGATTATATTACTTTCTCTTTTATTCATCTTTTATAACCTTGAAATTTAATTAAACCCTCTTCACTTAGATCGTTACTGGTTCGTGGCTAATCGAATCTGCACGATAAAAAATTGTCTTAGCGGTGGGAGAAGCCCCGTCATCCGACGGGATAAAGATTCTCACTCTTCAGAAACTACGCAACTATATAAAATGCTTTTTTATAAAAGCCCTTCCCGAACCAGATTTAAAATATTTTTCTAATTCAAAGGCCCTGTATTTATCTTTAATTGCAATATAAAAATCCAATTTTATTGGCAAACGATCTTTAGTGGCAGATATATATCCCTTTTTATGTCTATTTAATCTATCTTTCAAATTATTTGTACAACCAAGATAATATCCATCCTTACATTTTAAACTATAAATATAATACATATTCTAAACTTATAAATATTATATAACTTAATTTGATGCCCGCTTTCGCTCATCTCTGGCGGACTTCGTCACGCCATAGCCGAGCTTCAGCGAGGCGATGGCGGAGAAGGCAGGATTCGAACCTGCGAGAGCTTTCACTCCACTGCTTTTCGAAAGCAGCGCTTTAAACCACTCAGCCACTTCTCCAAAAAAATTAAAAAATCAATTATCCCATAAACCTAAGAACTTTTTAAATTTTATTCCACTCTTATACTTTTTTATTTCCAATTCTCTTCTGCAGGCCTCTGATCTAGTTTTATAATTTTCCATGGAATATAATTCCTTGTAGATTTAACTTGGCCTAAATTATGCCTCTTAATTTTATTTTCTATATTACTAGTTTGACCAATATAGTATCGATGATTCTTAATGCTTTGTATTATATAAACTGTATACATACAGGCTCATTAAACCACCCCCGCAAAGCGGGGTCCCGCTACGCGGGATCTGCGACCTCTCCACTAAATTTCATTCTAAACTAAAAAATAATGCCTCGCAAGCATTATTTTAAAATTTAATAATAAAATAAGCTTTAAATTAGTTCTAGTTTTGAAATAAATATTTATAATCTTATTTAACAATCTTGGTCGTAAAATGCTTAGTTAAATCCTTATCTATATATATTTCTTTAAAATAAGGTCCCCATTCTAATTGATAATATTGATCATAACTATAAATATTATTAGGGGCTTTAATTTTGAATCTAAAAGTATAAACTCTACCGGGCTCAACATCACGTTTTACTTTTTCTACAGCCATGCCAGATATCCAGCTGGAGTGACGAAAATAACTGGAAGAAAAAGGATTAATATTACTATAACTTCTTAAAACCAAATTTTCATCCCAAATTTCTGAACCAACATTTTTAACTTTAATAGAAATATATTTTTCTGAACCAGCTTGCATTTCTTCTGGAACACTCTCATATATTAATTCCGCAGCATATTTGACAGTCATATTAGTAGTAAATTTCTCGTCACCAGTAGGAAATTTATTATACTTCCAAGAATTTATTTTTTTCCAAACACTTAAGTCATATTCATGCTTCCCCACTTCATTAACTTTACTATAGAAAGTAAAACTGGCTGTCTCACCCGGTAAAACTCGCCATTGATTCATTTGAGCATAATGCTCAATTCCTGAAGAAATCCATTTTAAATATACATCATATTGATACCAAGACATTGTGCCTACATTTTGATATTCAACACTAATGGCATTGGTTTCATTAGTCTCTAGGGCGCTAGGAATTCCTTTTTTTAACTGGGCATCATAACGAAAAGTTCGATTTAAATCAAATCTAATATCACTATCTGCAAACCAACCATAGCCATCTAAAACTAAAATATATTCTCCACTCTTATATTTTTCATAATCTGACTTTATAGGTATTGTTAATCTTAAAACCTCTCCCGGTGTTACTGATTTTCTTTGTGAATAAACAATAATGTCATTTTTCATTGATTCTTCTAAAGTAAATGAGCTTGTCTTTGAAAGTATTGGAATCTGTGATTTATATTTACTATCTATTAAATATAAACTTTTTTCGTCTTCATTATTCCATGTTCTAATGCCCATATTTAAATATTCTACCCAGAGAGCCGTATCCTGCCCTTCAAAAACATTTAATTCTTCCTCGCTGCTACCAATAATCTGCAACATATAGTCCGTAGAAATCGTTGCTCCCTTATCTCTAGTAGCAGAAGTTGGGTCGCCAAAATATCTTTGCCAAACCCGCCAAAAAGTATAATTGCCTCTAATATGTGGTGTATAAGTATATAAATTGGCTGTGGGTTGATTGCTGGGCTTTATTAATTGTCCGTCTATAGAATAGGTTTGGCCAGATTTTTTAATATACTGATAAATAGAGGCATGGTCTGAATAAAATCTCATGGCTCCGGCAACATTGTCCACCTGTTTTCCAAAGCCCTTATATTTTGCCACATTAGGATCATCTAAACGACATCCGTCACAAACCGCATAACCACAGGCCCAGTCCAATCTTTTATCTGGAGGAGTTCCTTCCCATTGAATCAATCCCTGTTCTTTTTGCAACATCACTAAAATATGTCTAGGGTTTACTTTATATCTTTGAGCTGCAGAATAAATTATTGCTGAGGCCCCCATCCTAGTCATAATTTGACAATTACTCTGGTCAGAGCCTGTCTTAGTATCACAATTAATCGGCCAGCCATTAGTATAATAATTGGCTAAATAAGATTTTTTTTCCACTAAAAAACTTTGGATTTCTGCCTGGCTCATGGAATTATAATCAAACATCTGAAATTGAGAAATAATATAGTTCTGATCAAAATCCGGGTCATATTCCTGGGCTTGAACATTAAAAACAAAACCAAAAAAATTAGTAAATAAAAAGGCTAGGATTAAAAAAATAATTTTTGCTCTGGCAGAAAAGGTTAACATAAAATATGAGATTTATATTTTCTCTTGTCTTTATTATAACATAATAAATTTCAGAAATAAAAAAAGCCGTTTTAAAACGCCTACTTACAAATATTTTTATCTAATTTTGTTTTTGGCTGCTTAAACATCCGGCAATAATTAACCAAAAAATTATGGTCAAATCATTTTTAAAATATGGCACTTCTACAATTCCCTGAATTATTATTGCTAAAAAAGCTATCAGCAAAACTAGATATTCCTTAGAACTTGAAACTTTATAACTTTCAACTAATTTTATAATTAATAAAACGCTTAGCCAAATAAAGCCCATTAAACCAAATATACCTAAACTTACCCAAAAATTTAAAAATATATTATGTGGATATAAAAATATTTCTATATAATCAGTTTGATGATAGGGCTCAATTTTCTCTTTATAACCAGACAAGCCTGCCCCCAAAATTGGATAATCCTTTAAATATTCAATTGTCTCTGACCACATCTGTCGCCTTACTTGACCAGACAAATCTTGTAATAATATTTTTTGAGTAAGAGTATACCCCTTAGTATTTGGCTCATCAATATCATTTGGGGCTTTAGTTAAAAAGGGTATGCTAATGGCTATAATTAATATTAAAAAGGAAATTGTTTTTATAAATCCTTTGGACTTAATTAATCTAAATAAAATAAATAAAATTAAGCCGGCGATAATAGCAATTAGGGCCGATTCTGAACGCGCCCAATAAATTACTATTACAGCTAAAATTAAACTAAGAATATTAAAAATCCTTAGCCAAATTTTTCCCCGCAAACGGGGTCCCACTTTGCGGTGATTATCTTTAAGTAAATTTATAAAACTTAAGAAAAATATTGGCAATAAAATCAAACCATTGGCGTTTGGATAGCCAAAAAATGTCGTCACCCGTCCCTGTTCTAAAATATTAGTGGTATTGAAAATAAAATTGCCACTTAATTTCTGAAATAAGGCCACAACAAAAATTAAAAATACTAA